>JAHIHJ010000130.1 GCA_018899795.1 Methanobacteriota archaeon | reverse complement strand
TACGCGGCGCGCGGGCAGTTGATGGAAACAACCTGCCACGCTCCCATCGAGAAATGCTTCCCGTCCTTGAAATAGAGCTTTTGCTCGAATTCGCTGTCCTTCTCGTGCGAGGATGAGAAATTGTAGGCACAGCAGTTCCCGGTGATCACGCCCAGCGCATTACTGAAATTATGGGCATTCGATACATCCACAAGATCATAGACATATCCATCATACTCCTCCTCCTCGATCTTCTTTATCTTCAGGGGATGAACATCTCCATTGATGAAACACTCCAATTTTTCTTTTGTCCTGTCATCAATTATCAGGTGCTGGCTTATGGAGTCATATCCTCCCGACCTGTACTGCGACGGATACATAAGATCTGAATACTGGAGGCATGTCCCGTTAATAGGAATTCTTGTGAACGCGCCGCCCATTTTCGTACTATTTGTCACGGCAGCGCCTTCTCCATAACCCGTTTCTTGATAAAACTTCTGTATCTGGTGCTGTGATGTGACATAGCAGGAATAACCCTTCAGGTTATATGCTTCACCGCTCTGCGGGTGTTTCACAGTTTCATCGCGCTCCATATAATTCATCTGAATTCCGATCTTCTGGGAAAGGAATATCAGTTTCTGGATCGCACTTCTTGAGACCAGCCTCATTCGGATGTTGCAGGCTTTGTGGAGGTATCCATTCCGTGTGCTCATCTGGAGAAGGGCATTTCCATCGCCTTTGAAAGCACAATAGACATATTCCTTTACGAGCGAGGGTTCTATGTTAAAGATGAGATCCGGTACTGACTTGCTATGCGCATTATTGCCGCATCCAAGCGCATCCATGAGAAGATAAAGTAGCTTGCTGTTGATGCAGACATTAGTTGCGGTCTTCTCAACAGAGACTTTCGGCTCAAATCCAAGGCTGCTGATGCATCTGACAGCATCCTCTATCAGCTCAGTTTCATGCTTGCCAAAGGACAGGCGGACAGAGTACCTTCTTCCACAATGATCGCTGCATCCTTCTGCTATGTAGTAGCCCAGGAACCTTATCAGCTCAGATGTTATTTTGATCTCCCTCTGGAGTCCTTGTTTTTTAGCATTCCTGATGTTCACATAATTATCCTGAACCACTATTTCATCTGCAAATCCGGCATCAACCAATGTTTTCTCGATATCTATTGATGTCAGAGGCTGCACATCAGAGATGGTATTTTTAAGAACAGGCATATACTCCCCTGCTTCAAGTTCCTTTGCCTGCTTCTTTACAAATGTGCCTTTTTCAAGAACAAAAACCGGATGGTCAGGCGTGACCTTTATCCTTCTCCCGGTGTTCAGTATTATATTCAGCATCTTTCCGCTGTATTTTTTACGCATTACACCTTTGAAGGTTTCCAGCGATGCCCTGAGAGTTTCAAAGTCCGTGCCTGGCGTCCTGCCATCGAATTCTGCAAATTCAACACCGAGCAGGTCTATGTCTGTACCGTTTCTTGATGCATTTCTGAATAAACTCTCAATACTCATTACCTGCATCTTTCCCTCTTTCTCTGCAACAGGAACAAGTTCATCCCCTGCAAGACATTGATAGCAACTTATTCCCTTCCCCGCGCCCCTGTATTCTGGCAACTGGTTATCGAAATACGGCGCACCGAACTTTGCCGCAAGCTCAAAAGCCTTGGTATAGAGCGCATCGTAGCTCAGTATTTCAGGATTCGCGCGGTTGAACTCCTCGTCCTCTTCCATGAAATCAGGTTCGATACTTATCTCAGGCTTCGGGAAGTTGAAGGGCTTGCCCCAGTAATCGCCTTTTAGCATCACGTTCATGAGCGCCTCAAAACCCAGCCGCACCTCGCGCTCGAACTCGCCGTATGTGCGTAGGGGCGCAGCCGTGCCATCCCAGACTTTACCCTTGTAAACAACTGGTTTATCGCGCCAGAGCTTTGGCACACCCGGGGAAAGCTGCACTGAGGAAAATACAAGCTGTCCTCCGCGGGCTACCATCATCTGTGTCATTTCATAAACGAACATCTGCATGAGCTGCTCTATTTCATCATAGCTCATGCCCTCAAAGTAAGGTGCAATAAAACCGAGGAAATTATAGAATCCCTGACCGCCCGCGAAGTTGGTCTGCGCGCTTCCGAGGGCTTTCACTGCATGGAGTATAGCTACCTCTGCTTTCTTGGCAGGTCCTGCCACGCTGGCTTTCGTGCCGCTGCCATCGGGCATGAGACCGTAGTAAAAGAAGTAGCGCAGGTCCCAATCCTGGCAGTTGTGCACAAGCAAACCGTCACCAGCCGTGAACACATGCTCCTCATTTTCCGTTCCTTCAAGCACAAAGTCATAAAGATATCCGGTCGTAGCGTCGACCTCTTTCATTTCCGTTACTCTTTCCTCTTTGAATGCAGATTTTTTCGGCATCACTTTTTCAAGGAACTCTGCTGAGGCTTTTGATCTCTTTTCGTCCAGGAATGTGGAGAACTTCAGGAATCTCCTCACGTTCTCACCGTTGAATCCCACTCTCCACACATTTGATGTGTGTTCATGTCCTGTAGAGAACGTGGTACTGCTTGAGGTGGTGTACGCCCTGGCTGCGATCCCGTTCGCAGCAAGGAGATAAAGCAGGTCTGTTTTAAGTCCTTCAGATTGCGTTGTAAAGCTTATGAGCGCATCGGATTTTTCTTTGCGGTATGCGAAAGAGCCGTCCCCGGTCAGGTAAGCGCTCAGGAACTCGTCAGAGATCTTTTTATCCATGCAAAAGAATTTCGCAGGGATGCGCTTGCTGGCTGCACCTTCCGGAATTCCCAGCACTCTCCTGAAAAGCAGGTATATCAGTTTTCCGCCAAAAAATATCTGCTGTGCGCCGTTGGGCTGGGTTGAAAGAGTGGCGTATGTATCGAGCTTTTGTATCCCTCTCTTTACATCTTCGATCACTTCGGGGTTCCCGTTCGTTATAACAAGATTATAGTTTTGTCCCGGAACAACGTTGTAGTTCCCCTCAGAAACGAAATATCCTGTCAGCTTCGCCATTTCAGGCGTCATTTCGAACATCGCCGGAAGAACGTGTTCTGAGCCTGTCACGCCTAAAGTGATCCCTCTAAATCCTTCCTCACATTCTTCTTCACTCCAGCACGCCGTCATTTCAGCCAGGCGTGAAACGGGCAGGATGCCTCTTGTCCTCCATTGCTTCTGGAGCTGTCCATGCGCGCTCACGATCACCTGATTCTTTTCAAAGAAATTTCCAAGCCCTCTTGCATAAACATTCTCCGTCTCCCCTGCAGTTGCTTTACTGCACAATTCACGGACCAGGTTTATTTTTGTCGGAATTGTCCCGAATAGCAGGGGGGTTCCAGTTGCAAGGGCAGTGCCTGTCTTTGTATCGCCAGCGCGGCGTTCAAGCAGAGCCCCGTTCTCGCAGACTATCAGGGGATGATCTTTGCTCAGGCGCAGGGTTTTTCCAAGGTTTGTCTTGAGAGCAAGTATCTTTTCATCGGTTCTCTTGCGATAGACCCGCAGCAACCTGCGTCCTCCGCGGGGTCCGAAAAACTTAATGTTCAGGAATGAAACGTCCACCAATTCCCTGTCCTCGATCTTTTCCGGCTTCTGGAACATACCATCAAAGTCTCCGGCTTTTGCGAACGAGAACTCGCCGTTGTTCATCATTGGAATTGTTGCAGTTGAATCCAGGCAGAACGCGCGTGTGCCGAGGTATTCCAGGTCGTGGATATGTATATCCCCGTTCAGATGAGCGTCCGCAAGCTTTGGCGGCAGCATCAGCAGGTACTGCTCCTTGCTCATCTTATCCGCTTTCTTCTTGTGGCTTGTCTCTGCGTTCTCCTGAAGGTTGGCGTTATCGTTTGCCTCAAATCCAGAGCCCATGTCTATCTTGTATGCGTCATAGACAGGCGTCCCCACCCTTGTGGAGATGTTCCGCCATTCAGTATGACCGCGCTCAAGAAGTATTATATTGACCAGTTCCCTCACAAGAGGACCTGAGAGGAACTTTACGCCCATTTCCTTTA
>JAHIHJ010000129.1 GCA_018899795.1 Methanobacteriota archaeon | reverse complement strand
CATCGAATCTCACTGATAGTGATGGGGCGATAGATATCACTATCCCGGTATCATCGGCTGCGCATACTTACGATACCTCGATGGCTGATGGAACTGCTGCATTCGCTAACACACCAAACCCAAGAAATTTATCTTATTCAGCAGGTGTCGGTGCTACGGTAATGGTGTTGAATATATTTACAACTACGACAACACTAAGAGCAGGTGGCGCTCCAAAATTCAACAATAAAACGATGACACAAGTCGGGACTGCACAAACAGATACGGCTGAAGGATCTGCTGAAATGTGGTATTTGTTATTGAATGCTTCCGATACAGGTTCAGCATATAACATTTCAGTTCCAAATACAGGTTCACGTAATTTACGGCTTCATGCAAGCACATATAAATCAGGAACAGGAATGTCGGCATTAGATGTTTATGCTCAAAAATTTGAACCTGGTGCTGGCGTCGCAAATCCAAATCAAACAATTGTCACAACCGAAAATGGTGATGTGATGATAGATGCTCTGTTTAGCGGTCACAATGCAGTTGATGGTGCGGTGCCTAATATAGGGTCAACACTATTTGCACAGGATGGTGGTGCTTATGGTGCAGCCAGTCGATATTATCTTCAAGCAGCTTCTGGCTCACAGCTATTATTGTGGACATTAACAAATGACGACTACGCTTTGATAACAGCAGCATTCAAAGTAGTTCCAAAATATTCTCTGAATATCACCTATAATTTCACCGAAACCACCTCAAGCTCCTCCTGGCAGAGCATAAGCATACAGGACAGTTCGTATGGAGACCCTCTTACCAATGTCAGCATATTCAATAACGCCAGCGGACTGTGGGAATCTCTTTCCCCTAGTGGTTTCAGTGGCGGTACAACATCTGCCCAGCATGTGAACACTGTGGTCGGTGCAAGCGGCAATGCCAGCAACTATGACGCAGGTTCAGGTCAAATAAAGATAAAGTACAACTGGACTGGCTCCACGGAGAACAATACACTTGGAGTTGATATATTGAACGTGACCGTGAACTATGCTTTTGGAGGATATTACAAGCTCAACATCACATCCAACACCACAGGAATACCGAATACCACGATCCCTACCAACCATGAACTCCAGATCAAATACTATGTCTCAGGTGATAACTTCACTCTGCAGGTATGGAACGGAGCGGCATTCGTCAATCAGACCACACTTAATAAATCCTCGCCTTCCTATTATAATTACACCCTGTCTTCTAATGAACTGAAGCCCGACGGTAAGACCACAGGTGGAACCGTGGATGATATAGACCAATACTATGTGCTCGTCCGCTATGTGGATTTGACTTCAAGTGGCGTGCAGGGCAATCTGTATCTCGATTACCAGAGGGTGTACTCATGGTGATCCATGAAAAGAGCCTTTTTCCTGACTTCAGGTTTGAAGAACCACAGAGAATATATAAATAAATAATAATAAGGTGATCAAAATTACACTTAACAGAACCCCCACTGCGATCCCCACACTGGACACAATAATCCGTGGAGGCTTTCCCTCAGGCTCACTCGTTCTCCTCATAGGCGAGGCAGGCGCGGGAAGCACAGAATTCGCATATACTTCAGCTGCTTTGCATTCCATGCTGAAGAAAAATCCTGATATTAAAAGATCTGCAACCGATCAACTGAAAATACTCCTGCAGAAAGACGAGAACCTGAAGTTCCCTGAGACGATCTGCTACATCTCCTTCACGCACGCAAGGGAGGATCTTATCGCAGAACTGGCGCATGCCTTCACTCCTGATTTCCCCGCATCTCTTTCTGAGAACCTGGTTTTCAGGGACTTATCACCCGGCTCATTATTCCCAGCCTATAAGGAAGACTGGCAGAGCATCAAATCATTGAAAAGCGTGGACGAAGAGCGGGAGATCATGAAAGAACTTGTCGCTGTGCTGGATGCCAATGCGCCCAACAACCTTGTGATAATCGACTCATTGACCTCACTTTTCCGAGCATGCAGCAGGTTACTGACCTGGAATGACAAAATATCTTTCCTTGAGGAACTGCAGCGCAAGTCCAAGAAATGGGACGGTCTCGTATATCTCCTGCTCGGCAGAGGAGTATTTGAGAGCATGAAGGAAGAGGAGATGATGGGTGTGGCTGACGGTGTGCTGGTATTCGAGTGGTTCGAGGAAGGATTCGCAAGGCAGCAGGGGATGTACATGAAGAAATTCAGGGGCGTAATGCCGCACATATCAAAGGACTTCATAATCAGGTTCGATACTATGGTAACGAATACGGATGGATTCGTTGTGACCAACGTCAAGCGCATTTTCGGGCGAAAATAAGTGTGATATATGGATATTAGAAAACATGCTATTAAGCTTCTGGTCGTTATCGTTCCGATATTCCTTATCGGATATTCACTTGAGTACTTCAAGAATTTTCCTATTGAAGTGGGGGAATATTTCAATATATCAACTGAATTACTACCGCTTGTCCTGTCATTTACTGTATTCGTAATAACATGGTATGCGTATGGCAATAGCGGGGACAATCATTCCCTTTTCGTGGGTGCATCTTTCCTGCTCATCGGAGTGATGACGATCTACCATATGCTCTCCTATCCTTTCATGCCTGCTTTTATAACACCCAATTCCCTTCAAAAGTCGGCTTTATTTTGGGGCATGGGGCTTATGGTCATATCGATCCTGTTCCTGATAAGTGCGTATATCTATAGCGGTACATTGCCCCATTTTCTGAAAAAACCGATCCTTATCGTTGAAGTTAACCTTATCTCGTTCATACTGCTGGTAGGTGTTCTGGTCTTTCACCGTGATATACCATCGCTGGTATACACAGATGGGAATCATTCTGCCAACTTCTTACATCTCGTGATGATTTCATCAATAATTCTCGCATATTCAGCTTTTCTCTATCTAAAAAGATTTCGCAAAAAACCGCAAAATTTTGTCATCTGCCTGATATACGGTCTTATCATCCTTATTTTCAGCAACTTTTCATATATATATTCAGATTATGCAGGGAACCTGCTTAAAGCTGCAAGTTTTTACTTCGTATATCTTGCGGTGTACAAGTCATCCATCGAAATGCCTTATGAAAATATCACCAGGGCGGAAAAGAAGCTTCGCGTGGTAGCAGAAGAGAGATACAGGAACCTCGTTGACAACGCCTATGATGCAATAATGACAACAGACCTTGAAGGGAGGATAATAACGTGGAACACGAGCGCACAGAACATCTACGGGTGGACTGAAGAAGAGGCAGCCGGACAGAAACTCTCCAGGTTATTGATCCCACCGGATAAGCAGGCAGAGAACGAACAGCTTATCCACAGCATCTTTATTGGAAGGAGCATATCCGGCGTGGAATCCGTGCATAAGAAGAAGGATGGCAATAAAATAGATGTAAGCCTTACGGTTTCCCCACTCAATAATGCAGAGCACAGGATTATCGGTCTTTCATGCGTTATCAGGGATATCACTGACCGTAAAAGGGGAGAAGAGATTGAATCTGAAAATATGCGTCTTGCCATTGTGATAAGAGCAAAATCCGAACTTCTTCCCGCCATCAGTCATGATCTTGGCACGCCGTTGAACGCCATGATAGGTTTTTCAGAACTGCTGAAGCAGGAGATACCCGGAAAATTGAACGATAAACAGAAGATGTATGTGGAAAATATCCTTACCAGCAGCAAACGCATGCTCGATATCGTTGACGATGTTCTTGATCTGGGGAGAGCGGAAACAGGAAAGATCGGGCTTGTGACAGAAAAAATATCTGTTCCTGAAATACTGGATGAAACTATCGGTTTATTTAAGGATAACGCCGCAAAACGCAACGTGGTGTTCAAGAAAGAAACCGACCCTGAACTTGAGTTCATAGAGGCTGACAGGAAGAGGTTCAGACAGATAGTGTTCAACCTGCTCTCCAATGCTGTGAAGTACAGTAAGCCTGAAGGTGGAACTGTGACCATAACAGCAAAAAAACAGGGTGAACTGGCAAAGTTTGCGGTCATTGATAATGGGATCGGGATAAAGGAAGAAAATCTGGGGAAACTATTCCTGCCTTTTGAACAACTCGATCTGGGTATAGCCAGCAAATACGGGAGTACGGGGCTTGGGCTTGTTATTACGAAAAAGCTGATTGAACTGCAGGGCGGTGAGATATCGGTGAAGAGCAAATACGGCGAGGGGAGCACTTTCACCTTTACTCTACCCATCTCAGCGAATACAAAAGAGTCACTCAAAATGTGAAAAATGCAATATGATTTTCACCCGCATTAAAATTTCAATGCCTTTAAGATCCATAACCTCTTTATAACCTCAGGTTATTAATCGAGAGAAAAACGATAATATCATGATGCATAGGCAGGAACAACTATAAATACCCGGAGATACTAATGTCTTATTGAACACATCATAATAGTTATTATAATCATAAAAAAACGATAATTATGACAAAAATACTCGTGGTCGAAGATAATCCCCTCAATATGGAACTGGTAATAGAGATACTCTCATCGAAGGGGATTACAGTTCATAAGGCGGTAGACGGGGAAGAAGCTATTAGGAAAACAGAAAGAGAGGTCTATGACCTGATCCTCATGGATATCGAATTGCCTGGGAAAGATGGGGTGGAAGTGACAAAAATAATTAAAGTAAAATATAAAAATATGCCTGTAATCGCCCTGACTTCATACGCAATGAAAGGGGATAAAGAACGTTTTCTTTCGGCAGGGTTTGATGATTATATCGCAAAACCCCTGGATATACCTGAATTTATTAATAAAATTGATAAATACACGAAAGTAGGGGATAAACTGGAAAAATGCCCGGAATCTTCCTGAAACCGGGAAAAAGTATGCAGCTTTTGTCATATTAAAAATCGTACCAATATGTAATGCAACGGTCTCGCGAGGGGAACACCTTTACATTTACCTTACCGATGGGAGGGAAACAGGAGTGAACATGTAACAGAGGTGCCTGTAATAAGGACAACTATATATATTATATAATGCTAATGATTATGAAACAAAAAACGTTTATAATAGAAAATAGTCTCTCAATTCGAAACAGACGCTTCTGATACCGAACCATGACATTATTACTTATGGGGTGGCAGATAGGCAGCCAAAAAATGTTCGAATGAAGGGAGGATTAAGGAAGTAGAAGGTAAGAAATGAAAATCGGTACAAAATTAGGGCTCAGTTTCATAGTAGTGGCTTTGTTCATTTTCATTTTAGTTATGATGAACTGGATAATAATGGAAAAAGCAAGTGAGCAATCATTAACTGAAGAATATGCGCACGACCTGTCAAAAAATATTTATTTAGAAGAGACGGATGCCGATGCCTATATAAGGCGAGCCGCCTCTGCATACTTTGAAATCGAAGAAAACGCCACAGAAGTGGAAGCGATAGCACAGGAATTCTATCGAATTCATAATAACAATTCGGTTTCAATTAGCAAACTGCGGGAAATGTTAAGCACTGACGAGGAAAGGGAAATAATATCTGTCATCTCAAGTAAGCATGAAGAATTAAGAAACGTTTTTGAAAGAAATCACAAGTATTATAAATTAAAAATAAATACACTTGCACGTCAAAATGAGATTGGAGTAAAGATTGCTGATTCAAGACATAATTTAAAGGTTATTATTACCGATCCTGTTTATTTTGAGCCTTTCTCTAAAAATATTGCTTTTTATTCTCCTGTAAGTAAAAAAATGGAGAATAAAAAGGTTCTTACGCTGTTCAGGCAGCTTGGATACAAGGAAAAGGAATATGTATGGCAATACAAAGATCAAATACATCTGGATGATGTACTCTCAGTGGTTGCTGAAATGGATGCCATTATCAGGCTTACCGATATTTCTGAAACTGCTAAAAGCGAAATATTATCAATATTATCTGAATATAAAAATTATTCAATGCCTCTTGTTGATTTGATAGATGAAAACGATTTAGACCGTTTATCTGCACACAATTCCAAATATTCCAGAAATTTATGGATTATGAGAGAGGATGATCTGAAAAAACTTGTTATTGATCCCAAATATGGCGACAAATTCAAGCAATTCAAGATAATCATGGTGGGAAATACGCAACTGAGAGTCAGTTTTGAATATCTTCTTTTTGAACTTGGACATCATGAAAAAGAAGTTCTCTACCAGGACAAGGGAATAAGAACAGTGCATTATGATGAAATATTAATGACATATGACAGCATGAATGTGATAATCAAAGTACTCGATTTACCTCAAAGCGATATTGCAAAAATTTCATCAATACTTACAAATCACAAGATTGAATTAGACAATTATATGAAAATGCGTACCCAGAGTGAGGAAGCGATTTCAGAGATCACACAAGAAAAAACCATCAAAATAACAGAAATGAGAGAAATATTTCGAGTAATTCAGGAAGGAAATGCCAGTACCGAAAAAGCAGGTCTGGATTTCCTGGCAAGTATTCAGGGAGGAAGAAGGAAGGATCAGGTAAACACTTTGATTATGGGAAATCTTATCGGCGGACTTCTTGTTGTTCTGATAGCTATCTGCATAGGTCTCTACATTCCCTATTCTGTCTCCAGACCATTAACAGATCTCAGCCATAAAGCTAATGAAATTGGTATGGGTAATTTAGATGCGAAAATAAAAATCAGATCAAAAGATGAAATAGGGGCACTCGCTATATCTTTCAACAAGATGACCGATGATTTGCGTAAATCTCGAGATGAAATCATTACAGCCAAAGAATATACAGGCAACATCGTAAGATCCATGACTGATACCCTTATTGTGGTTTCGCAAGATGGGATCATTCAAACCGTCAACCCTGCCCTGTGTAAACTTCTGGGCTACAATGAACACGAACTCCTCGGTAAACCTGTCATGATTGTATTTGTAGATAAAAAGGAAATACAATTTAACGGGTCAATTCATAATGATTTAATTGAAAAAGGTTTTAACGCTAATATCGAAAAAACTTATCTGGCAAAAGACGGCAGAAAAATACACATGCTTTTCTCGAGTTCGGTCATGCTCGATGATAATGGTAAATTTCAGGGCATGGTCTATGTGGCACAGGACATCACAGAGCGCAAGCGGGCAGTCGAGGCGCTCAAGAAACTCTCAAGTGCGGTAGAGCAAAGCGCTGATAATGTGATCATCACCAATAAAAATTCCGTTATCGAATACGTCAACCCTGCTTTTGAGAAACTTACAGGTCATTCAAAGAAAGAGGTGATTGGTAAAAAGCCAGATATACTCAAATCGGGTAAACATGATAAAGAATTCTATAACAAATTGTATGAAACCATTGTTTCTGGCAGGATTTTCCGTGGCGAGATTATTAATATGAAAAAAAATGGCGAATTGTACCACACGGAAACCACCATCATGCCGATAATAGACACGTCGGGAAATATCACACATTTTGTCTCTACTGAAAAGGATATAACCGAACAAAAAAAAGCAGAACAAATACGAATTGAAAATGAGAGCCTGGCACTGGCGAGCAAGGCAAAATCAGAGTTTTTAGCCAATATGAGCCATGAACTGCGCACCCCTTTAAACTCAATCATAGGCTTTTCAGAACTGATGAAGATGAATACAACCCTGAATGAAAAACAGGAGCACTATTTGGAAAATGTCATTACAAGCAGCCAATTCTTGCTCAAACTCATCAATGATATTCTCGATCTCTCCAAGGTGGAAGCTGGAAAAATCGAGCTTGTATTCGAGAAGATGTCCGTGCCTGCGACCATTGAAGATACTTTCATTCTCATAAAAGAGAAAGCGGCAAACCGAAATGTTGTCCTGAAAAAAGAATTTGACCCGCAACTGGATATTATTGAGGCTGACCAGCAGCGATTCAAGCAGATATTCTATAACCTGCTGAGCAATGCGATGAAATTCAGCAAACCGGAGGGAGGGATTATCACCATAACAGCGAAGAAGGAAGGGGATACGGCGAAGTTCTCTGTCTCTGACACCGGCATCGGGATCAGGGAAGAAGATCTGGGGAAATTGTTTTCCACATTCGAGCAGCTTGATTCTGGCATCTCTAAAAAATACGGTGGTTCAGGCCTGGGTCTTGCCATTGCAAAGAAGCTGGTAGAACTGCATGGCGGTACAATAACGGCAGAGAGCAGGTACGGCGAGGGGAGCACATTTTCTTTCACACTGCCGATCGAGGCGAATAAAAAAGAGTTGCTCAAAAAGTAATGGAATTGGTAATAGAGATACTCGCATCGAAGGGGTTTTATGTTCATAAGGCGGTAGACGGGGAAGAAGCTATAAGAAAAACAGGAAAAGAGGTCTATGACCTGATCATAATGGATATCGAGCTGCCCGGGCAGGATGGAGTGGAAATTACAAAAATAATTAAAGCAAAATATAAAAACTTACCTGTTATCGCCCTGACTTCATATGCAATGAAAGGCGATAAAGAACGTTTTCTTTCGGCAGGGTTTGATGATTATATCGCGAAACCTCTGGATATACTTGATTTTATTAAAAAAATTGACAAATACTGTAATTTTTAAAGGCTTTTCAGCAGCTTCAGGCTTGCAGAGCCTTCTTCAACAGTCCTTGCCTCTGTCACAATCCTTCCTTTATATACATCCAGTTTTCTAATGACCTTTTTCCAGTTAATAGTCCCTTTGCCGAGCGAAAGGTGCTCGTCGCTTCGACCTTTGTTGTCGTGAAGATGTACGTGAATTACCTTGCTTAAGTCCTCAAGGAATTCATCTACCATGCCGTTGGTATTGGCATGCCCGATATCCAGCGTAAGACCCACGTTCTCGCGCTCAAGCGACTCTATCATCCCAAGTATCTCACCCGGCTGTTTTCCAAGGATGAACTGCATGTTCACCATGTTCTCAACGCCTATCCTGATACCGCGCTCGGATGCGAAATCGCATATTGCTCTTAAGCCTTCTATATTCTGTCTCCATGCCATCTCAGGAAGCTGCATTCCAAGAGGTGAGAGGTGACCGGGATGTACGACTGCCAGTTCCACAAAATCCGAGGCTCTGTCAAGGCATCGTGTCATCTGGCTTATGGTCTCCCTCCATATTGGGTGGTTCAGGCTGCCGAGGTTAAGGTCTGAAAAGGGAAGATGCAGTGTTAGAACAAGGTTCGTTGTCTCTACAATGTTCTGTATCTGAGATAATGTAGAGTCGTTCAACTGCTGTTTACCTTCGCTCACTACCTCCCAGCCTGTAAAACCAAGGTCTTCAAGGTCGTATGCCCAGTCAAAAGGATTGTTCACAAGTGCAAGGGATGAGAAACTGACTTCCATGGGGTGCTTATTTACTCTCATTATATAAGGATTATTTGCAAATCTTTAATAGGACTTCCAACGATTAAAAAGCCCTATGAGACTGGTGATGAAATTCGGCGGGACTTCTGTCGGCGACGGAAAACGCATAAAGCACGTCGCAGAGCTTGCGAAAGAACACAGGGACAGCGGTAATGAGGTTGTGCTTGTGACATCAGCCCTGAACGGTGTCACGGATGCGCTCATGAAAAATGCAAAGGAAGCCTCTGAGACCGGAAAAACCTCGATCATAAAGGAATTCATCGCCGACCTGACTAAACAGCACCATCAGGCTGCGCATGAAGCGATCACAGGCAATAAGGCTAACAGGATCGTAGAGGTCGTAACAAAAGAGCTTGACTCGCGCATCGAGGAACTGGAGAAAGCCCTTATCGGTATATGCTACCTTGGCGAGCTTACGTTGAGGTCTATTGATTATATTTCATCTTATGGCGAGCGGCTGACCGCTCCCATCATTTGCGGTTCGCTCAACTCACTCGGGATAAAGTCCAGGTCATTTACAGGCGGCGAAGCAGGAATTATCACCACTGATGATTACTGTAATGCAAGACCACTTGAAAAAAGCTATTCACTTATCAAGGAACGGATAGAACCCCTGTTGAAGGACAGCATCCCTGTGATAACCGGGTTTATCGGGGAGAGCGAAGCTGGCATTATTACCACACTGGGGCGCGGCGGCTCTGACTTCTCAGCTTCGATAATCGGAGCTGCATTAAAGGTTGATGAGATATGGCTGTGGAAAGAGGTTCATGGCATACTGACCACTGACCCCAGGATAGTCCCTGAAGCCCGCACCATACCTGTCATATCGTATATTGAAGCCATGGAACTTTCATATTTCGGCGCCAAGGTGCTTCACCCCAGGACGATCGAACCTGCTATCAAGCACGGCATACCTGTTCGCGTCAAGAACACGTTCGATCCCTCATCTCCAGGAACAATAATAGTCCAGGACCTCAAACAGAGCAAAGATATTGTGAAGGCTGTGACAGTGATCAGGAACGTTGCGCTCATTAACATCTCAGGTGCAGGGATGGTTGGAACTATTGGAGTTGCTGCGCGTGTTTTCACAACGCTTGCGAACGCTGGCGTCAATATAATAATGATAAGCCAGGGCTCATCCGAGGCGAACATCTCGATCGTAGTGGATGGAGGTCATCTTGATAAAGCTGTTAAAGGCATTAAGAATGAGTTCAAGAATGGCATAATAAAGGAAGTTACCCAGGACAGTAATGTCAGTGTGGTGGCTGTTGTGGGCGCAGGAATGGCAAATACGCCCGGAGTGGCAGGACGCGTCTTTGGCGCACTCGGGAAAGCACGGGTCAATGTTATTATTATAAGCCAGGGTTCGTCCCAGCATAACATTTCATTTGTTGTTAGCGGGAATGACGCAAATAAAGCTGTTCAGGTGCTGCATAAGGAGTTCGTGCTTGAAGGAGATAAGTAGCGCTATATGCTCGACATTTCAAGCCTGCCATTTTTTTCAAAAATGATCCTTATCATTGGTTTTGCTTTAGGTTTCGTTTCTTTCATGTTTGTTATGCGCTACCCGATAATGCTGATACTGATGAAACTTAGCCCCGGATACAGGGAATCTATAAAAAAGGAGCTTGCGCGCAGCAAAGTAAGAAAATATAGATTCAGATCATAGATATGTAATGCATCAATAAAGAAAAAAAAGGAAGTTCCTCCATGAGGAGGATGAGCTTGAAAAGATAGCAGCTTTCGGGGCTGAATGGGCTGCGGACAAATTGGGCAGTGAGGTCATGGTTGATGATTCGGGATTGTTAATAGGGGCGCTGGGTGGGTTCCCTGGTCCTTATTCGGCTTATGTTTTTGATACTCTTGGCAATGACAGGATACTGAAACTAATGGACGGGGACACAGACAGGAGCGCAGTGTTCAGGTGCGCTATCGGGTACTGTGTGCCTGGTGAGAAGGCGCGGGTTTTCACAGGTGAAGTGAATGGGGAAATTTCGATAGAGGGAAGGGGAAACGCAGGATTTGGGTATGACCCGATATTTGCAGTGGGAGGGAGGACGTTCGGGGAAATGGGAGAGGAAGAGAAGAACAAATTGTCTCACAGGTACGGGGCGCTTTTGAAGTTTGCACAGTGGTTGAAAACGAACAATGAGACGCAAAGTTAATATAAGTTCAAGGACTTATAAATCTAAATAATAAGTGTATAAACTTATAATGATACCCCATGAACGATAAAAAAATATACGCAGTGCTGACCGGGGACCTGGTGGGCTATTCCAGATTCAAGACCAGAGACCGCAAAGAAGTTTTATTGCATCTTAAGGATTCATTCAAGAACATTCCTCCTGATATTTCTGCATCAAAGTTCTGGGTATTTCGGGGGGACAGTTTTCAGGGGATATTATCAAGACCTGAAGAGGCGCTGAAGGCTGCTCTTATCATCCGCTCATGTCTTGTTTCCAGGTACAAAGGGAAAAGCTCCCGCCTGGATGCAAGGATAGCCATTGGTTTAGGGGCTATCGATTATCTCCCCCGCAGGGTCGGGGAAGGCGATGGTGAAGCTTTCAGGAACTCAGGCATTGAACTTGACAGCATGAAAAAAAGTGAGAAGAACTTAATAGTAAAGACGCCGTGGAAAGAACTGAACGAAGAACTCAGGACTGAATGCGCGCTCCTTGATGCCGTGATCGAACGATGGACAAGAGAACAGGCTGAGGCGATAATGTACCAGATAACGGGCTCTACCCAGGAAGAGATAGCCAGGACACTTAAGATCAGCCAGCCAGCAGTGTTCCACCGTCTAAAAACATGCGGTTCACGCGCGGTTTCGGAATTCTTATCGCGTTATAAAGCTGCAATAAAATATAAAGTTGGAGACTTATAAATATGATAAATAAGGCTGGAAGATTATAATGTTCACCCAAATAGAGATCTCATTGCTCGCTCGACTTGTGATAGCTCACCTGCTTACTGATTTCGTATTCCAGAGCGATAAGTGGGTGCAAATGAGGAGGAAGGATGGCTGGCGCTCTAAACATCTCTATTTACACGGCGCAATAGCAGGAGTTCTCGCGTATTTGTTCTCAGGATTATGGGAGGTGCTCTGGCTTCCTGCGGCGGTCGCTGCCACGCATATTCTAATTGATGGAATAAAATCAAGATATGAAAATGATCTCAAAAGCTTCTTTGCAGACCAGTTCGGACATTTCGCAGTTCTTTTTGCCAGGAACAAAGTTCTGGGTCATCGCCGCGGCTTATCTTATCATAATATGGCCAAGCAGTGTGCTGATAAACAGGATAACTGAAAAATGGAGAAAGGATATCAGCGAAAAAGAAGGCGCAGAGAAAGATAAGAGCCTTGAAAAAGCAGGGACATGGATAGGGTGGCTTGAGCGCTTTTTGATCCTTACTTTTATTCTCCTTCAGCAGTATGCAGCGATAGGTTTCCTGGTTGCGGCAAAGTCGATATTCAGGTTCAGCGAATCTCGGAAAGTCGGGGAATATGTGCTGATAGGGACGCTTCTGAGTTTTGTTATTGCGGTGATAGTGGGGCTGGTTGCTGGGGTGCTGATGGGTATATGATAAATGGTAAATTAGATGCTTACGATTTGTAACGCAATTTCATTTCTCATCCAGAGTTACTTTTCCTTTTTTCATCTTCAAATATATCCTCCTGCAAAAACTCAAGCACTTTGATCTTTTCATCCACATTGAAGTAGTAGCCGGATTCCTTATCTATGAGCCT
>JAHIHJ010000128.1 GCA_018899795.1 Methanobacteriota archaeon | reverse complement strand
TGCGAGCGCTGCGGGTTTTATGGGATATGTGATGTAAAATCCTCGCTTGCGTCGAGATTTTTTTAACATTGAAAAAAAGGCAATTTGGAAAATAATAATAAATAGTATAAGATTTAATAACTATTAGAATGTTTTATAGATAAATGAATAAGGGGAATATGTCAAACAAAAGGAGAGTACTAATAAAGAACATATTGCTTATCGCAGCCATTTTTACACTCATCAGTTCAGCATCCGCCCAGGTTGAAATAATCGATCTTTTTTCAGATTTCACAACCAGCGATGTAACGATCAATTCCACGTCTGACTTACAGGGTAAAGCGGTCTTTGAACTATCTTATGCGGGAAGCCCTGTGGAATCCCATGAGGTTCCTGTTGACCTGAAAGCAGGAGGTTCTGCAACCAAGGTAATATTATGGGAGAAAAAACCACAGCATGATTACTATATGGCAAAAGTGAGTATTTTCGATGGCAGCAAGCTTTTATCCAGCGCCTCATCCCAGGTATCCTACGGTACTGTATCATTGCCCAGCTTCCATGTGGTGGATTTCTCACCTACAAATACTGGTGTGCAGCTTCTGCTTCGACCCTTTAATCCCAGTTCGGTTGATATTAAAATTGAACTGCTGGACAACAACGATATTGTCTATACGAAGGTAAAGGATAATGTTTACCTGACCATGAACCAGGAGGTCAGGATGACGTGGCCTTTCCTGCTCACCCGGAACAAGAAATATACGGTCCGCGCTAAAATATTCACCAAAAGGCTCAATGCCGCCCCCCTCGTCAACACCTATGTATCGCATTTCACCGCAACAGATGACGTAGAGATATTGCCCGACGATGTGGAGGTTGATGAATACGGCGCGAGCGTGACCATTCGCGGTAACTCCCAGGTACCTTTTGATGGCGCCATTGTTGTGAACGCAAAAAACAAAGCGACCGGAGAAACAAAGACATACATCCAGCCGCTTGAAGAGATACTTGTCACAGGAACAGAAGATACTGCTGGAGTGGTATGGAAAGGGCTTGCTGCGGGGACGTACGATGTCGAGATACTGGCAATAAATAAGGAAAACGTCACAGTGGATAAATATGAGACAGTTATGCGCATACCTGAGATGCCTACACCCGTGGAGACCACGCCTGCGAACAGGTCGCCGGGATTTGCCGCGCTTTTATCTATTATCATCCTGATAGCTGCCGCACGGTTTTTTAAAGGAGGATGAATGTTTGATCTCATTATCAGGAACTTCAGCCAGAGAAAACTGCGTACAGGGCTTACCGTATTCGGTATAGCGCTTGGCATCTTTGCGGTCATAGTCATGGGGGGAATGTCAGAGCATTTCAACATGACGTTTGAGAGATCTATCAGCCTTACAGCGGACAAGATCCGCGTTCTCCCCGAAGTCGGGCTATTTGGGTCAAGTCTGAATGAGTCAATAGCCGGTGAAGTCAAAAGGGTACCTGGTGTTTCCGATGCCTATGGAATGCTGCAGTCACCTCTTGATCCTGAAAGCCTGGGATTCGGAGGGAATATGGTGATCGGACTCCAACCTGAAAAATTGGGGTCTGTATTAATGGATACAAAACTCACTGGAGGGAGACTGCTTGTACCAGGCGACAATTACAGGGCTGTGCTGGGAAGCAGCGTTGCAAGGGAGTTCAATCTCAGGACAGGCGACGAGATCGAGATCAGGAGCAAGAAGCTTGATCGCGCAAGGTCAATAACGAATATCAGGAATTTTACTGTAGTGGGAATTATGGAATACACTGGCTCTTTTTTTGATGGCGGCGTGATAATACCGCTTGATACAGCCCAGAAATTTTATAACAGAGGCGATACTGTATCATTCGTTCTGGCTGTCCCTGAACCTGATGCTGACACTGAGGAACTGGCAAAAAGGATAGAACTCAATGTTGAAAAGGTCAAGACCTTTTCGCCTGCAGAATTGAGAAAACAGATAGAGCAGTCGCTTATAATTTTTACCCTGATAACAGTAAGCGCGGCAGCGCTTGCTGCTATTATCGGGAGCCTGAGCGTTATGAATACCATGCTGATGTCGGTATCTGAAAGGACAAAGGAATTCGGGCTTATGAAGGCTCTTGGCGCAGATACGCGGGATATCCTTTTCATGACAATGAGCGAAGCTGCGCTCATGGGAATCCTTGGCGGTATTATCGGCATTGCAGGCGGCGGAACTTTAGTCTATTTTCTTAATGAATACCTCGCAGCCCGCGGGACTGTGCTGTTTGCGATAACGCCCAGGCTGATCGTGATATCCCTGGTGTTTGCTACTGGTCTTGGCGTAATATCAGGAACATATCCTGCCTACAGGGCTGCAAAAATGAGCCCGATGGAGGCGCTGCGATATGAATAATTTTGACCTGATCCTCAGGAACATCACACACAGAAAAATGAGGACAGGGCTTACCGTATTTGGTATTGCCCTGGGGATATTCGCCATCATGGTCATGGGGGGAATGTCTGAATATTTTGACAGGCATGCCAATCGCGGGCTTGACCTGATGTCTGATAAGATCTATATCGTGCCTGAGAGCGGATTCTTCGGAGGAGGTCTTGTTGACTCTATGGTAAGCAAAGTGAGGCGTATCCCGGGCGTGTATGATGCTTATGG
>JAHIHJ010000127.1 GCA_018899795.1 Methanobacteriota archaeon | reverse complement strand
GCCATGATAAGGCTGTACAATGACAGGATAATTACTGCACTGAGCAGATCCTTCACCGAAATAGCGGCAATTGCTGCGACAACAAGGAACAACAGCATTGCAATATCAAGCGCCCATATCATATTATTGCTTCCTCCATGCTTGTAGTCCGACTTTATGTGCTGCCCTTGCTATTGCATGAGTAGCGACGGGATTTACAATGAAAATGAATATGACAAGGAATAGCAGTTTTACACTGATAAAGTTAAGACCATTGTATATAATTAATCCGGTGATGGTCAATCCTACTCCAAGGGTATCACATTTTCCAGTGGCATGCATCCTTGAATAGAAGTCAGGAAGCCTGAGTAAACCTATTGTGCCGACTACAATGAAAAATAACCCGGCAATTATGAAAACCGCGGAAATCACATTAAATATATTTATGAGCATTTTGTTCACCTCAATATTTTGTTGCCGCAATGGTCATTATGAAATTCAACAGTGCATACACCAGGGCAATGTCCAGAAAATGGGGCCTGCCATAGATAAATCCAATAAGCACCAATAAAATTATGGTCTTGGTCCCGATCACGTTCACTGCGATTATCCTGTTAAATATCCCTGGGCCGTGTATAGCACGGTACAGAGAGAGAAAACTGGTAAATATTAGTATCAATCCTGCCAATAAAAATAAATCTTCCATCTATTCATCCTCCATAAACACATGCGCCACTTTTCTCTCCATCGTACCTTCAAGCAGATCGTCAGCCGACTCCTTTGCAAGTGCATGGATCAAAAATGTGTTATCATCTATATCCACGGTCACTGTGCCAGGGGTCAATGTGATCGAATTGGCAAGGAACGTCCTGGAAAGGTCGGTTTTCAGGACTGAATCAAATTTTATCATAGCAGGGTCTATCGGCATTTTAGGGTCAAGAACTCTTTTAGTAACATCCACTGTCGCAATGACAATCTGGTATAATAACCAGGGCAAATATGAAATGAACCTGATCAGTTTTTTGAAATTGTTCCCACGATCCTCATTTACAAACACCATATCATAAGTAAAGAGTGATACCAATAACGTACTGATTAAGCCAAAAGTCAGATGGAACCAGTCCAAATAAGTTGATAAAAGGAGCCAAAAAGAAAGCAATAAGATATAAAGTAGAATAAATCTTTTTAGTTTCACTTTTTTCATCCCTATTATTAATTATTTTACCATCATTTTTCCCTTTCTTCATCCCATAAGTATTATTAAAACATTGCGGTTTTCTTTTCCCAGCAATTATACGAAGAAAGCTATATCTGAAATCAATAAAATTCATTACCAAAAATCTTAAACTTCAGAGGTTATTCAGGGACTACCCTTTCAATTCTTGAACCCCTTACAACCAGGACAGAGCACCTGGCTGTGGACGCCACCTTTTCTGATACACTTCCTATCGTCATTAATGATATTGAACTTCTTCCGGTGCTGCCCAGTACCAGCAGATCTATATTATGATCTTTCACAATTTTGAGTATTTCAGAGGCAGTTTTCCCGTCTTTTACGATTATTTCTGCGGTAACCCTTTTTTTCTCTGCCATTTTCCTGACCTCGTCCGCAGTTCTGGCAGCATCGTCC
The DNA here is from genome assembly GCA_018899795.1 of Methanobacteriota archaeon. Next base: position 663 of record JAHIHJ010000127.1, on the reverse strand, counting down.
AGCAGGTGCTGTCGCATTCGTCTGATAATGGATTCTGAATATGTCCTTGTTTCCCCCAGCACTCTTCCCCGTCCAACTTCGTCAAGGGTGGCGACGTGCCTTTCAACGATCTTTTCCCTGGAATCGATAATGGTACATGCATATACTTCGGCATTGTACCGTCTTGCAATGCTCATGCCGAACTGGGCGGCATACACAGCGTCTTTTGACCCGTCAGTTGGGATGAGTATCTTTTTGTAATGTTCCTTGTTTTCAGTGTCTCGCACCAGCAGAACATGTGAATTGCTCAACAGAAGTACACGATTTGCTACAGCTCCAATAGGCGCTGTCTCAACATGCCCCTTTCCAGTCGCTGCCATTATTATCAAATTTGCATCTATTGCATTAGCTTCATTAAGTATTTGCTCGATCGGAGATCCCGAAAGCACCTTCGTTGATCTGACTGTTATCCCTTCACTTTCAGCCAGTCTTTTTACCTGATCGACATATTCTCTACCTGCATCCTTCACGATTTCAATAATATCAGGCGCTAAATATTTTTGGATGTCTGCAACAAACATCGATGAGATCTCTGCTCCATACAAGCCCGCCAATTGTACGGCATGCCTTGCAGCCTCCTTCGAATTTTCAGAGCCATCCACCGGGACCAGGAATTGGAATTTT
>JAHIHJ010000126.1 GCA_018899795.1 Methanobacteriota archaeon | reverse complement strand
GCTTCTATGATTGAATCTTTGACGTACATTTAACTTCTTCTACAGGGCTTCTATGATGGGATATTCGAACATTAAAGTATGATCTCGATATCCAGTTCTTCAGCCAGTTCTTTATACCTGTTGCGTATGGTCACTTCGGTGATTCCCGCGACCTCAGCGACCTCGCGCTGCGTCCTTCGGTCTCCGCACAGGATGGATGCTATGTATATGGCTGCCGCAGCTACGCCGGTCGGACCTCTCCCGCTTGTGAGTTCCTTTTCCGAAGCCTGCCTGAGTATCTCCACGGCTTTTGACTGCACCTCGCCGCGCAGGGTCAATCCTGAACAGAAGCGGGGTACATAATCTATAGGGGATGTGGGTATCAGCTTAAGACCTAGCTCCCTTGAGATGAACCTGTAAGTCCTTCCAATTTCTTTCCTGCTCACTCTTGAGACTTCGCCGATCTCATCCAGCGTGCGGGGAACATTGCACTGCCTGCATGATGCATACAACGCTGCGGCTGCCACGCCTTCAATGCTGCGTCCCCGGATGAGGTTCTTCTCCACGGCTTTGCGGTACACAACAGCCGCGGTCTCTCTGACGTTCCTTGATAAACCAAGAGCGGATGCCATCCTGTCAAGCTCTGAAAGGGCAAACGCAAGGTTCCTTTCAGTCGCATTGCTGACACGGATACGCCTCTGCCATTTTCGCAGGCGATACAGTTGCGCCCTGCTCTTGGATGATATGGATTTGCCGTACGAGTCCCTGTTGCGCCAGTCGATCATAGTTGATAGACCTTTATCGTGTATGGTATAGGTCATCGGGGCACCCACTCTTGAGCGCTTCATTCTCTGGTCGTGGTCAAAAGCCCGCCATTCAGGTCCCTGGTCTATGAATTCATCATCGACAACAAGACCGCATTCATTGCATACAAGTTCCGCGCGTTCATAGTCGTGCACGAGAGTATGACTCTTGCATTCAGGACACTCAATGGTGGCTTTTTCGAACTGCCCCAGCTTCTGTTTTTCTTTTTTGTTCCGTATGCCCTCTTTTATTTTCTCGCGTTCCGACTTTTCACTAACAATTTCTTTGACTTTTTCTTTCTCTATCATTCAGGGACCCTTCCTACTAAATTATTGTAAATATACTCTTTCGTTTTTCAGACCTTTGATCTCAGAGGAATTTATATCTTTGAACATCTTGATCGTAATGTAAGGAGCGTTCACAGGACCAAAAATTTCCTTGATCTTTCCTATTTTCTTCATGTTTCTGGTCACAACTAATAGATTCTCGCGAAAATCGCTATGCTCAAGCGTGTTATCAGCGCGCACTATCAAATGGTTGTCCAGTATGTGAAGTATTTCTCCCAATCGTTTCAATTTTCGACCTCTAAAAAGGTAACCTATACATACAACACCAAGTATATAAACTTTTCGAAAAACATTTATTTATAGGTTTTTTATCAGGCTTAAAGGTTGCGAGAGCGTGGCTTTGCGCGCATTTTTTTCATCAAGACCAGCCCCCAATGCGACCTTAAACGCCATTTCATCAGTGAGCATATCTTCTGGAGCGTGGGTATCGGTATTTACGATCAGGGCTGCCCCTGTTTCCTGAGCAACACGCGCCACATGACCGTTAGTGCGGTTGTGCCCGCGCCTAGAAGTTATCTCAAGGGCTATTTCATTATCCCTTGCAAGTTCCGCATCCTCTACTGTGATAAGCCCCGGATGAGCCAGGATATCAATATCAAGGGTTACAGCAGCATGGTTCGTACCTTCGGGAACCGGTTCAACTATTGTTTCTCCGTGCACCACGATGATCTCAGCCCCAAGAAGCCTTGCCTTAGAAACAAGCTTCGGGATCTTCCCTGGAGGTACGTGAGTCAATTCAACACCCGTAAACACCCTGATATCATAATCATCCTCAAGAGATTTAATATTCTTCATGCATGATAATATATGCTCGATATTAGTAAAGTCGGCGTGATCTGTTATCGCTATTGCCTTATACCCCTTTACAACTGCCCGGCGGACAAGCTCGCTGGGTATCAATTCGCCGTCGC
>JAHIHJ010000125.1 GCA_018899795.1 Methanobacteriota archaeon | reverse complement strand
TTATGGCTTCCCTTGCTTTCTCCCTTCTTGACATTTCGATCGTGAACGGAATGGTAACGCATCCAACAGTGAGAGCGCCCATTTCCCGCGTGATCTCAGCGACTACAGGCATGGCGCCAGTTCCTGTTCCTCCGCCCAATCCTGCCACCAGGAAAACCAGATTGGCACCTTCAAGCTCAGCTTTTATCTCATTATAATTCTCACGGGTTGCCTGCGCTCCCATTTCAGGGAAGCCGCCGCATCCATGCCCGCGGCAGATCTTTTCTCCGAGCAATATTAATTTGTCTGCTTTCTGGATATAAAGGTGATTAACGTCAGTATTTGCTGCGATTATTCTTCCACCTGCCATACCCTTTTCTGCTATCCATGTCGTAATATTACAACCAGCACCACCAAGCCCGACTACAGCAACAGATGGTTTTGCTGTCTTTGCGAATTCTTTTAGATCTGTGACCATTTTAATAGCCTCCTTCATGACTATATTTTAGTATTTTAATAGCTTTTTAACTATTTAAGTTTTTTCGATGGCAATAACTTACATTCCAAATTTTTTCATCATTTTTTGCATATTAAATCTACCCCCCCTCATACCTTTAATGGTTTTTTGCATCGTTTTATGGTATTTAAGAAGCTCGCGCACCTCATCATATTTCGTGCCCGAACCGCGCGATATCCGCGTAATTCTTGAGCTGTTGATCTGTTTAGGGTCTTCCAGTTCCTTCTCGTTCATAGAATCCATGATGAATTTGTACTTTTTCAGTTTATCCTGGGTCACGGTATACATCTCATCAGAGACGTTCATCCCAAGTTTGCCCATAGGCAGCATCTGCATTACCTGTTTAAGGGGTCCCATTTTGTTCATGGCTTCCATCTGCTTGTACATATCCTTGAGCGTGAACTTGCCGCTGAGCATCGCCTCCACGTCAAGATCTTCGCCACTTAGCGTTTCTTCTGCTTTCTCAAGCAGGGATTTGATATCGCCCATACCCAGCAGCCGTGAGATGAACCTGTCTGCTTCGAATTTCTCAAGGTCGTCAGGGGTTTCGCCAATTCCAATGAATGCTATCGATGTATCTGTATCCGAAACTGCTGAAAGCGCGCCGCCGCCTTTTGCTGTCCCGTCAAGTTTCGTGATCACGACGCCTGTTATCCCGATCGAGGCATTAAAAGCCTTTGCCTGCTCACTCGCAAGCTGTCCCATAGCAGCATCAAGCACGAGCAGCTTTTGCTGGGGGTGTGCAATGCTGTTTATGTCTTCCATCTCTTTGATGAGGTCTTTCTCAAGGGCATGCCGCCCTGCAGTATCGATTATCTTTACATCGAATTTTTCTATTGCTTTGAGCCCGCGCTGTGTGATGGCGGGAGCATCCTTTACGTCCTTTTCGCCGTAAAAAAAGATACCGTTCCTGTCGCAGTGGGTCTTGAGCTGGTCGTATGCGCCGGGTCTGAATGTATCAGCGCAGATAACAGCGGCTTTCAGTCCTTTTCTCTGGAAGTAGCGAGCCAGCTTTGCTGTCGTGGTAGTCTTTCCGCTACCCTGGAGCCCTACCATCATGATGGTCTGGGAAGTAAGACCAATGTTCGAGGATTTTCCGAGGATGTTTATTAGTTCCTGATAAACGATACGAATGACATGCTCCCTCGGGTTCATACCTTTGGGAGGTTCTTCCTTGAGCGAGCGCTGTTTTATTTTCTGGGATAAGCTCATCACCAGTTTAACGTTGACGTCTGCCTGCAGTAGGGCGCGCTGGATATCCTTAACAACCTCGTCCACTATCCTTTCATCTATCCTGCCTGCACCAACGAGTTTCTTTAGCGCATCCTGAAGTGAACCGCCCAGTTTATCAAGTACCATAGGGTCTGCCCTGTCCTGAGCTAATTAATGATTCTGCTGTTAATTAAGGTTTGTGGAACCAATATCTTTTTTAGTCCAGACCCCACTTATGGGTCATCAAGAGGAAGCCATGCCATTTGAGATATTAGATAAACAGGAACTTGTCCCGACTATCCATCTTATGAACATAAGCGCACCACGTATTGCCAGAAAGGCACAGCCGGGACAGTTCGTTATTCTCAGGACCGATGAGAAAGGGGAGAGGATACCCCTAACTATCGCTGATTTTGACAGGAAGAAAGGGACTATCACAATGATATTCCAGGCTGTTGGCAAGACCACGATGCAGCTTGCATCCATGGAATCAGGCGATGAACTCCTTGATTTTATTGGTCCGCTGGGAAATCCGGCGCATATAGAAAAAGTGGGGACCGTGATACTTATCGGCGGCGGCGTGGGAGTCGCCCCTGTCTTTCCGCAGACCCGAGCCTTCAAGGAAGCGGGGAACAAAGTCATATCCATTATAGGAGCCCGCAGCGCAAACCTCCTTCTCTGGGAGGACAAAATGCGAAAGGTGAGCGACGAACTGTTCATCACCACGGACGACGGGACAAAAGGGCACCACGGATTTGTGACAGATATAGTCAAGAAGATACTTGAAAGCGGGACAAAGGTGGACAGGGTTATTGCAATCGGCCCTCCTGTTATGATGAGGGCTGTTGCAGGGGTGACAAAGCCCTTCAATGTAAAAACGATCGTAAGCCTGAACTCCATCATGGTGGA
>JAHIHJ010000124.1 GCA_018899795.1 Methanobacteriota archaeon | reverse complement strand
GGTGTGAGGGCTGCATTTCCGAACCTGGCTGATAAGCTGGCGATAAGGAGAATAGAAATAGCAAAGGAATTCGGCACAGACACTCTTATATCCAACTGTCCGTTCTGCATACTTTCCTTTGAAAGAGTGCTGCGCCTGAAAGAGGAAGCCGGGGAGAAGATGGGCTTCAGAATAATCGACTTCTACGAACTGTTCAACGAAGCCTACGGCAGTCAAACGTTGGACGGCACACCCAATCGCAGCAGAGCTGCGGGGCATGATTGTGCCGTCGCTTTGTAGTTTCGTTTTTATTTAAAATCCAAAAGTTTCATTTGGCTATAACCTTCCTTTTCTTCTTTAGTTCCTTGTTTTTCAACATAATCTTTTATAATATCAGATGTAACTCCATCTCCAACCGTTCCTATATATCCTCCATCACTCCAAAATTGTCCTCCCCATAATTGTTTTCTTAAATCAGGGTATTTATTAAAAATATGCTTTGCGGTTATGCTTTTAATAATTTGCATAACATTTGATGGTGCATATCTTGGTGCTGTCCCAACAAAAACATGTACATGGTCTCCATCCGAACCTATGGCTTCAAACTCAAACCAATATCTTTTCCCAATCTCCAAACACACTTGTTTAAAAAATTCTACTTTTTCATTCTTAATCGTTATACTCCGCAGCTCTGCTGTGGGGCGCTTCATGATTTCGGATGTATTAAATGAAGAATTCTTGCCTGAATCCAAAAATTGAAATATAATGAAAAAAACAATGATATATCATGCAAAGAATAGACGCCAGAGGTAGAATGTGCCCACTGCCTCTTTTCTATACCAAACGTAAGATCGAGAAAATGCAGGCAGGCGAGGAACTTGAGGTAATCACAGATGACCCTACTGCAAAAGAGACCATACCAAGATGGAGCAGGGAGCATGGGCATGAGGTTCTAGCTCTTGAAGAGCAGGAAAATTGCTGTAGAATTGTTGTCAGAAAACGCTCCTAAAATGCCGGGCACTTCTTTGAGCAACGTGGGCTGATCAGGATGCCGTATACTGCTGAAAAAAATCTGGATGCGAGAGGCACGATTGACAAGGACTGGCTGGAACTACTTCAAAGCCAGGAATCAGCCATAACCTTTTTTACATAAAATATTATCATTTTGCATCATATTTAATAGATTTCTTCACGAACTTGATCCATTCATACAGCCCTTCTCCAGTCCTTAAACTCATCTTCAGGACATCTATCCCCGGATTGATGGTACGCGCATCCCTCACCATTTTATGCTCACCCAATTCATAATCCGTCGGACAAATCAAATTCCCCACATTTTCTATGAACAAAATATCAAGAGAATCAAGCGGAAGGCTATTTAGCCCATGTTCGACAAGATGCGCATCAAGATGACACTCTTTGCCTGTATTTAATCCCACCACAGGGATCCCTGACTTTTCAAACCGGGAAGCATCAAGGCGCGCCACAACATCTCCAGCTATTGCGCCTATCCTGAAGCTTTTTCCTATGCGCTCGATGGTCTTTTCCACTAGCATGGTCTTTCCGGAGCCAATGGCACCCATTATGTTAAAAGCCGTGATTCTGAATTCATCAAGAATATTGCGATTCTTCCTGGCAAGCTTGCTGTTCGCTTCCAGAACATCATATCCGATATTTATTTCTTCAACAGTGTGCATGTCGATCGCGTCTTCATATAGAATTACTCAAAGCTAAAGATTAAATATAACGGTCAATCATAAAGAACTTGTGCAGGGGAAGAATTTATGAGCTTTGTCGAGCAGGTGAAAAAAAATCTTGATGGAAAGCTTCGGATAGAGGATGGTAACTGCGGCACGACCCATAAAGTGTTAAGAGAAATATCAAGGCTGGGAGGAAAAGCAATAACCTGGGAGCGTCCAGACGGTGTTTATTCAAAGATACTTGATAATAATGGGATCGTCGTAGGTGAGGGAGAGGGAATAACATGGCCTCCCGCAATTCTTTTTGCATTGGTTGAAGGAGGATTTTTTCCGAAGGAAATAGAATCCCAACTTATTAAGTCACTGCAATGCATTATTGACATGGAAAAGGTTGCCGAGATATATGGTTACGGAAGAGTTGTCACCCCGGTAGCTTCAGCGTATAACGAGGTTTGGAAAAATGGTGGAAGAGTAGCCATCAGGCGAAATTCTTGGGGTATAGAGGTGGTTTTTATTGATAAAGAAAATAAAGAAATGGCTGTCGGACCGATCTCTTATTGTCCAACATGCGGCACAGCAGCCACCTTACCTCGTGCGCCAGTTCTTGCTGCAAAGATAAAAGAAGAACTGAAGGATAAGCGAAATACTGGGAAAGATAAATACGAACGCGGGATAGAGAATCATTTCTTCTTCAAGAATGACAGGGTAATGTGTGAGATCATTGAAAAAGGACATGTCTTGGGCAGGGCGTCAAGATGCTGCATAGCATACGCAGGTGTGGTCGCAGAAGTACATGCAGGTTTAGCCGGTCCTAAATGGGGGGCGTTATTCAAGGAATATTGTAAGATATGCCCTGTAAAACTTTGTAGGAAAGGAAAAAATACCGGTGAAGAAGCCAATAATCTACTTGTATCCCTTGAAAAAAGGGATCTTAAGACAGATGTGAAAATGAATACATATATCACCGCTATTGTAAAAAAGGACGGTGAACCTGTTGGCGAGGGCATCGGGACAATATGTGCCTTCTCATCATTGATGTATGCTGCAGCCAAATGCATTGAGCTTCGTTCTGAAATCGAAGTTGTCAGGGAATGAGTGAAAATGAATGCATGAGATCTCAATAGCCGGGGCAATAATTGATTCAGTACTTGATGCCGCAAAAAAGAATAATGCCATAAAGGTCAACGAAGTCTATCTTGAGATAGGGGAGTTGACCGCGCTAAATCCAGACCAGTTGAAGTTCATTTTTGAAACGATCACTCATGGAACAGCCGCGCAAGGAGCATGTTTTAATATCAGCACGATCAAAACATCAATAAGATGCAAGAAATGCTCTTACAAAGGCGATATTGAATCCTTTGAAAGACAGCATTTTTTCATCCCTGTAATTAAATGCCCACAATGTGATGAAACAGATGTGGATATTGTCGCAGGAAGAGAATGTTGTATTAAGAAGATAAAAATTTCTTAAAAAAATGGAACAGTACAGATAACTTCATTGCGATATCGGTCACATTTCTCGCATTTGTCATCGTATATGTCATCGTTATGGTGCCCGCAATAGTTGCATGTCTAGCCCTCATCTGTGAGAAAATTTCCTTCCATGATTTCCACCCTTCCTATATTTTGAAATGGTCACTCACAACTATTTTATGAAACGATTATCTATTCTACGATAGATAGAATTTAAGCACGTTTTGCCTCTATAAATAAACTACGAAATCATTTTTTGATGGCATTTGTGTACTAATCATAAGAGTTCATCTTTGTATTCTGATGTACGAAATCCTGACACAAACTGACCGGGTTTTCAGGAATCTGAAAGCCCAAAAAATTGACTAAATTGGAACTGTGAACAAACTCGAAATGCACCAAATATCCTATTCCCCACAATAAAGGAAGTTTTTGGGCAGAAACGGGCAAAATTTATCATATTTTCAAGCGTTTCTTCCGTGATGTCATCAAATAGGAAATTGCGGGGTGAACATTACTCATCCGTAGAAAAAGCCCTGAAAAGACAGGAATATGATAAAATACTGTCTGTGATACAGACCTACAAGATGAACTTTTAATCAGGACGGCAGTGGCGAATGGATTGCGCAGGGGGTGGGAAATATCACGAGTATGCGATGGTGGTTTCTAACGTTATGTTTATATAACACCTTTTAAATTTCAATATTCAGTTGATGTGAATAAAAATAGTGTCAAGG
>JAHIHJ010000014.1 GCA_018899795.1 Methanobacteriota archaeon | reverse complement strand
TTATAGGCTCCATGCATTTTATGGATCTGTATAATATTGACCTTGAAAGGATCACCCGCTGTGGAGTTCATTATGCAACGCCAGATGGGAGGATCATTCCATTCTGTACTTATAATACGATACACAGGGCGCAAGTAGAAAAAAAATTCTCTCTTCCTATTGACATTTCTGGAAAAAAGGTACTGATTGTAGATGATATTGTAGATACTGGAGATACTTTTACTGTGACCATGGATTATGTAAAGGGAAAGGATAACAAGAAAATTTTACTCCTTGTTCCGCATATAATCAACAGGCCTTATATTCTTCGTCATCACATGCTTGAGTAACTTGACTTTCGTTTCCAAAACATTTGCCTCCCAAACATATGAATTTAGAGTTCTACGAATAAATAGCTGTTGCAGAATGGGGATACCATAAGCTACTTGTATGATTAGAAATCATATACTATTGGAGCTTAAAAGAGCCTTAAGCAAAGCGGAGGTTAGAAAGATGATAAGTGACGAATTTAGAAGATATCAAGAGACTATGAACAGAATGTTTGAAGAACTATGGGGCGTACCAGCACCAGGCAGGCTGTTGCTACCACCAGGCGAAAGAGCAATTGAAAAATATGAAAGTCCTTTTGCTAACATCAGGAAACCATTTGTCGATATGGTTGAGACAGATAAAGAAATTACAGCTACGGCAGAAATGCCTGGTCTGGAGAAAGAAGATATCAAAATCAATATCACTGAAGATCAGCTTGAGATCTCAGCTGAGACGAAACATGAAGAAGAAAAACAAGAGAAAGGTTATGTATATAAAGAGAGAAGAAGCGGAAGCTATTATCGTGCAATATCTCTACCATCTCCAGTAGATTCTGACAATTCCAAGGCTTCATATAATAATGGAGTTCTTGAGATAAAGATGCCAAAGACAGAAATTAAGAAGAAGACACCAGTAAAGGTTGAGTAAATTTAAGATAAAATTATGGTATAGAGTATATGCACCAATTAAAATGGAGAGTAAACCGGGTGATCATCATTTTTGGGCTCATGGAAACCCCATGGCTTAAATGATATAGAAATGCCAAACACAGATAAAACTGTGTGCGGAATAACTATGGATTTGGTTTCCTCCCGGGCTTGAATCCCTTTTAACATCCAGGGCTTTGTGATTTCTGTTCCCGGCACAAATGTCGGAGACCAGGTCATGGTCGAGACGAAGGATATTTATGACAGGACAATTAGCAGGACAACCAATCTTTATTCTAAGAGAAGGCAGTCAAAGAACAAAAGGAAAAGAAGCGCAGCATAACAATATCATGGCTGCAAAGGCAGTCGCTGCAGCGGTCAGGACGACCCTGGGACCACAGGGTATGGATAAAATGCTCGTGGACGCGCTGGGGGATATCGTAATCACAAATGATGGTGCCACCATTCTCCAGACAATGGACATCCAGCATCCGGCAGCCAAGATGATCGTGGAAGTCGCAAAGACCCAGGATGATGAGGTCGGGGACGGCACAACAACGGCAGCAGTACTTGCAGGTGAATTCCTGAAGAATGCTGAAGAACTCTTAGAGCAGGGTGTGCATCCCACAGTCATCGTCAGCGGATACAGGCTTGCATCGGCAAAAGCAAAAGAGATCCTTAAAACCCTTACAAAACCAGTGACCCTGGAAGATAAGGATTTATTATTGAAAATCGCGGTGACTGCGATCACAGGAAAAGGATCTGAAGCGTCCAGGGATGTTTTCGCCAGCCTTGCGGTAAATGCCATATTAGCGGTGGTTGATAAAAAGAATGGTAAATATACAGCAGATGTTGAAGATATCAAAATTGAGAAGAAAGTGGGTGGCAGTGTAGAAGCATCAGAGCTGATCGAAGGCATGGTAATCGATAAGGAAAGAGTTCATACCAACATGCCAAAGAATGTCCATAATGCCAGAATACTTCTGCTTTCCGAAGCTCTTGAGCTCAAAAAGACAGAAGTGAAATCCGAGATCTCAATAAAAACACCCGACCAGCTCCAGTTATTCCTTGACCAGGAAGAACAGATGTTGCATGACATGGTCAGCAAAGTGATCAATAGCGGTGCAAATGTAGTCTTTGTTGAGAAAGGAATAGATGACATTGCACAGCATTATCTTGCAAAAGCAGGCATATTCGCAGCAAGGCGAGTAAAGAAAAGCGACATGGAAAAACTGGCACGCTCAACCGGTGCAAAGATACAGACAGGTCTAAAGGAAATCAGCGAATCTGATCTTGGAAAAGCGGATCTTGTGGAAGAGAAAAAGATTGGTGATGAGGCAATGACATATGTCACCGGATGCCACAACCCCAAGGCAGTCTCCATTATTCTTCGAGGAGGGATCGAGCACGTGGTGGATGAAGCCGAGCGTGCGCTTCATGACGCATTGCGTGTGGTTGGAGTTGCGATCGAGGATGAGACACTTGTAGCCGGAGGTGGCTCACCTGAAGTTGAACTGGCGCTGCGCCTGCGAGAATACTCAACCACATTAATAGGCAGGGAACAGCTGGCCGTCGCAAAATTTGCCGAGGCGCTTGAAATCATCCCCAGGACTCTGGCTGAAAATGCTGGTCTTGACCCCATTGATATACTTGTGGAGATGCGAAGCCAGCATGAGAAGGGCAATAAGACAGCGGGGCTCAACGTGTTCACGGGAAAAGTCGTGGACATGTGGAAAGAAGGCGTAGTCGAGCCTCTCAGGATAAAGACACAGGCTATCAGTTCTGCTACGGAAGCAGCCACTATGATCCTGAGGATAGATGATGTGCTTTCAAGCAAAGCTGCGTCTGCAGGAGGCATGCCACCTGGAGGCATGGGTGGTGGAATGGGCGGAATGGAAGGAATGGATTAAGCATGTTATAAGAAAGGAGGAGGTGTTAAAATGGTTGTATATCCGGAAGAAATTGTGGAAATGGCTAACCTTTTGATGAAAGATATTGCAGATTCAAAAGATAATATTGATGCTAAACTGGCTGCAAGTTTTGCTGACAGATGCGCTGAATTAATC
>JAHIHJ010000123.1 GCA_018899795.1 Methanobacteriota archaeon | reverse complement strand
GAATCTATGTAGCCGCCGGTAGCAACAAGTCCTGTCCTCTGGAAGCCGGATGTATTGGAGCCGTCAATAACTATCTTGCGCATTGTGTATAGTTCATCCACGATGTGCATTTTGAGCATCCGGGCGATCGTGAGCGCAATATCCACAGCCTCAGCGTTCAATTCGCGCGGCGGCTCTTCGTCGTTCTCGACAAGGCACGTGGTATCGTATGCTTTATAAATGAATTTCTTTGTGAGTTTCATTTCCTCTAGAGCAGCCCTGTCCACCACCCCCATTTCGCTCTGCGTGGGGCGCAGGTACCTGAAAAATTCAAAATTTGATTCCTTTGTGTCGCGAAGAAGCGTGGGACATCCGCAGAACAGTTTTTCTTTTGTGTCAATCTGCTGGTGGATCTCAAGCCCGGATTTCAATCCAATCGCCCTGTAGTCGTGACTCATGGGGTTTCATGATATGTTGCTTCCTATAAAATGATTGTTATTCTTCTGGTATTCAATTTGTAAAAAATTGAGCTGGCTCTGCATATCCTTTATTTTTTCGTCCTTCATGGACTTTATCATGGCATCCTTGTATGCCATTTCGGCTCTCAGTGTTTCAAACTCTTTTGCGAGATTCGATATCTGCTGGTTGGTCTGATCCTCATGCGGTTTATTCGACAGATAATCATTTATGATGCTGCGGTAAAATTCGGATTTTTTCCTGTCCCCTCTTCTTGCTTCTACTTTCTTGAACGATTCTTCATCTATTTTGAATGTGATCTTCATTTTTCTTAAGCCTCAATCAAAATATTTATAAATTATGTTTTAGCTGTTATATTATTAAAGCCTTTCTAATGTCCTGTAAAGCGATGAAAAAAGGGCATCAATAACCGCATGATATGGCTTTCTATGTTTTAATAGACAAAAAACTCATGTACATGCATGGTTCCAGACTAAAATAATTATATTTTAAATATTATATAATATGACGATCGGCGCAATCCAAAAATCCAGTAAAATCCCTCAAAAAAAGCTGAACCCTTTAAAAGACGGCTTGCATATCAACGGAAAACTATATTCATCTTGTGGTAATTACCCTTAGTCCGGTAGCGATGGAACAGGAAAATTTGGACGAAATCAGAAAAAAGGCTGATAAATTTGAATCCCAGTACAATAAATTAAAACAGGAATTCAAAGATTACATTGAAGCCAGCAGAAAAAATGAAGACAAGAAAAAGCTTGAAATAAGAACAGACGTATCAAAGAGATTGCTTGTAGTCGCGGATTCATTAACCAGGATAGCCGGATCGGACAATGAGCAAGCATGCGAAATAATGAGAAATCATTCAGATAACATCTGCAAGAACATAGAGGCAATTTATGACCAGATGCTTTATGCCTCAGGTCTCACGCCCATAGAACCCGGAGCAGGAGACAAATTCGATGAGAAAAAGCATATAGCCATAGGATTGGAATACGGCACGAAATATCCCCAGAACTCCATATTTCGGGTTGCAAGGAAAGGGTATCTATTTGAAAATAATATGGTTCGCCCTGCTGAAGTCATCGTCTCAAAAAATCCGGTAGAGCAAAAAATGATCAACCCGGGATTTTGGGATCGCTTAACAGGTCTGATAAAAAGAGAAAAACCGGAAGTTTCAGAGATGAATAATAGAATAGATGAAATAGAGCGCGTTCAAAAAGAAAAAATAGATAAGATCGCAATTGATTTGGAATCCCTGAGAAATTCTTTCCGTGAAATTGAGACAAAAGCGAAACAAACTTACGAACTTGAAATAGAGAGGAATCAAAAGATCGCAGAAATTTCAAAGGAAATGGAATATCTAAAAAATTCAATCAGAGAAATAAATACAAAGACGGAAGAGAAACCTGTAATGCAAAAAGAAAAATTGGATAAAATCCCATGGGTATAATATAATGGAGGCTGGTATGAATGGATAAGAATATAATGGGTATCGATTTTGGTACCACGAACTCTAAAATGGCATATTTGCTGCTTGATGAACCAACGATCATTGAGAACAATGAAGGAAAGAAGATAACGCCATCTATCGTTTATTTTAAAAATGAGGACGAAGCGGTAGTGGGTGAATTGGCAAAAAGGAACATGATCGTGTATCCTGAAAGTACTGTCGTTTCAATAAAGAGAGAAATGGGAACTGACTTCAAGAAAAAGATAGGGCGCCATAAATTCCCGCCAGAATATATAGGCGCTCAAATATTCAAAAAACTGGCTGATGATGCAAAGATCAGGCTTGGTAAGACCTTTAATGATATCGTGGTATCGGTTCCGGCAAATTACTCAGATAGCCAGAGACAGTCCATCAAGGATGCGGCAGAGATCGCAGGTCTGAATGTTTTGAGATTGATAAATGAACCCACTGCGGCAGCGCTTGCATACGGGATAAAGGAAGACAGGGACAGGAAGGTTCTTGTTTATGATTTTGGCGGAGGGACATTTGATGTTTCAATATTATCAGTTTCATCAGGATTCTTCGATGTGGACGCAAGCGCTGGAGAGCACAGGCTCGGCGGAGATGATATTGACGCGCGCATCGTGGAATATTTGAGCAAAAAGGCGCATGAGCAGGTCGGGATCGATGTGAAAAAAGATCTTTCGCTCCTGGCAACAGTCCGTGAAACTTCTGAAGAGGCAAAAATCGCGCTATCCTGCAATGAAAGCACAATGATCAGCATTCCTTTTGCAGCGAACAAAGCGCCTTTTAATACTATTCTGACGCGCATACAGCTTAACGGGATGATATCAGACCTTATCGAACGCACAAAAAAACCGATCGAACAGGCGCTGGATGATGCTTCGCTTGAGAAAAATGAGATCGATGACATTCTGCTTGTGGGCGGAACTACCCTGATCCCGGCAGTCCGTGACTTTGTGACGCAGTATTTCGGGAAAGAACCTGTAAGAGGTCCGGACCCCTATGAAGCTGTCGCGCTGGGCGCCGCAGTTGCAGGTATGGAATATGGAAAAGAAAAATCAACGATAGCCAGGAACGTGGAAATAAGCGATGTGATCTCAAGTTCCCTCGGAGTATTGGTGGCTGACGGCACAGTAAATAAGATCCTGGAGCGCAACACCAAGATACCCATCATACGTACGGGAAATTATACCAATGCGGCAGATTTTACTAATGAGGTCAGGATCGAGGTTTACCAGGGAGAAGAGGAGATGGCAGAAGATAATGAGCATCTTGGTGATTTCTTCATATCTGTTGAACC
The DNA here is from genome assembly GCA_018899795.1 of Methanobacteriota archaeon. The sequence continues at coordinate 24 of JAHIHJ010000123.1, read as the reverse complement.
CATGCCTGCATTCCTGGATCGGGT
>JAHIHJ010000122.1 GCA_018899795.1 Methanobacteriota archaeon | reverse complement strand
TCCGAAATGCGGGTGGAATAAGTTCCTTTATGTAAGGGATGAAATGACCCAGCCTGCCTGGTCTGCGGGAAAAACCGGAGATACCCCAATTCCCCCTGCTGCAACACAGTTCATCAAGGAAGTGGATGAACTGCTGGGAATTAAACCGGTGCAGCCTGAACCAAAGGAATCAAAAGTTGAGATGAAAAAAGAGGAGATCGGCGACAGGGTTGAATCTGTAAGGATACTTTCTCCGGGTTCGTACGAATTGAATCTCGATTCAATAATGAAACGGGATGAGATCGTAATGGCGCTAAAGGAGGACGGCACGTATATCGTTCATCTTCCATCCGTCTTCCAGAAAAAGAGACATCATGAGCGGTAAAAGGTATACTGCGTCGAATTAATATGGGAATATTCCCTGCGGCGAGGTGAGTCGGTCGTATAAATATTGACAGTGTCTATATATCCCCCGAACTTTTTCGCATCATGCAAATAATATCCTTTATCCAGCCGCGAGATATTCCTTACACTCAGAACCGCTTTTTCTGCATCCATTTTAATAATATCATAATCGAATTCTGAGAACACAGATTTTATTTTTGGCTCAAGACTTTTGCTTCCCAGAAGAAGTATGAACACCTTCGGAAGTCCGCCCATGTCATAATTGACCGTGAAGAGCGCATCCGTTCTATCAAAATTTATAGTAAGTGAAGTGATATCAAGTGACCTGTTATCTGGCGTCCCGACGGAAAATGGAATTAATAAAGGAAGGACAAGGATAAGTAAAACAATAACAATTAATGCTGATTTCATTCAGTAAACAATATACAACCACTAGATATATATTTTTCTGCCGCTTCTGCATATATGATTCATGATTTTTCTGCTTCAACGGATATCATATGACGCAAATAAACACGTCCATTGAATCGTTTTTCCTTTTTTGACTCCACCACCTTACATGAAAATCCACTTAATAATCCATTCAATTCATCCTCATTGAAATAATGGTAGATGATGCCATTTTTTCTTCTGAAGGTATTGGGCTCGACCTCGATCCCACCATACCTCATATCTTCTTCCCCGAATACTTCAATGAATAACACACCTTTCGGGCGAAGAAGCCTTCTGAATTCGCCCACAGCAATCTTACGCTCATCTGACATAAGATGTTGAATGACCCCGTAACACCATATGATGTCAAATGACGCGTCTGGAAAAGGAAGATGGCAGATATCTGCAGCAAGAAATTTTATTTCCAGTTCCCTGCGTTCACTCCCATCTAGCGCCATCTTAAGAGCCTCCGGGGATACATCCACACCAATAACCTCAAACCCGCGCATCTGTAGCGGTATTGAGTATTTCCCGCTCCCGCATCCTGCATCCAGCAGGCGTCCCTCGCGGCGCGAGCCCAAGTGGCAAAGGGAATAATGTCCTTTCCATATACTGCTTTTATATTCGCGGTTCCAGGCTTTGATATGTTTTGTCATTTTTTTCATTAATTTCATCAATTATAGCACGATTCTCAAATTTTCGCATATATTTTAACCTTCGATAAACGTGGATACGTCGCTATTAATCTGCGTTCATCTGCGTTTATCTGCGGTTTTTTTTCATAAACCATATTATTATGACAAATTACTTCGGGATCCCTCTTTCATCGAACCATATCACGCTGGCTCTTCGTGCGACATGTACAAGTCCAAGCATTACAGGCACTTCGATAAGCGGTCCCACAACAGCAGCGAACGCGACTCCGGATCCTATCCCGAACACTGCAACAGACACCGCGATCGCAAGTTCAAAGTTGTTGCTTGCAGCAGTGAATGCAAGAGTCGTGGACTGGTCGTATGAAAATCCGAGCCTGTGTGACATGAAAAATGAAACTGCGAACATTATAATGAAATAGATAAGCAGCGGAATTGCGATCCTTAATACATCCATGGGGAGTTTTACAATGAACTCACCCTTCAGGGAGAACATGACGATAATTGTAAAAAGCAATCCGACAAGCGCGGTGGGACCGAGCTTTTTCATAAATACATTATCATACCATTCCTTTCCTTTCTTTTTTACAAGAACAGAACGCGTTATGATGCCTGCGATAAACGGAATTCCAAGATAAATGAACACAGCTTTTGCGACCTGCCATATTGAAATATCCACAACAGCCCCCGCGCCAGCGCCTCCTATCCATGGGGACAATACTGTTATGAACAAGTAAGCGAGGAAGGAGTAAAGCGCTACCTGAAAGATGGAGTTCATGGCGACAAGGACTGCGCACAGTTCATTATCTCCTCCTGCAAGCTGGTTCCAGACAAGCACCATGGCTATGCATCGTGCAAGACCGATCATGATCAGGCCCATTCGGTACTCAGGAAGGTCGGGAAGGAATATCCATGCGAGGGCGAACATGAGCACAGGTCCTATCACCCAGTTCTGAACAATGGATACACTCAGGGCTTTTCCCTGCAGCTTCATTCTAGATAACTCCTCGTATTTCACGCCTGCAAGGGGCGGATACATCATCCAGATAAGACCTATCGCAATGGGAAGTGAGACCTGTTCGATCTGAACAGCATCTAATAATTCGGCTACCTGCGGATACATAGCCCCAAGGATTATCCCGCCTGCCATTGCAAGAAGGATCCATAAAGTCAGGTATTTACTTATTATTCCAAGACCGCCTTTCCCGGTTCCACCTGCACAACCAGATATTTCTTTCAAGAGAATGCCTCTTACTTTAATCGGTTTTGTATTAAATAAACCTTACAGATTGATTCAAAAAAATTTGACCTCACGCTTTCCCAGCCGCACCATCACCACACCAAGACTTGCAGAGTAACGAGCATCCAATACCTCTGCAAGTTCTTTAAGGTCAGGGGAGCTGTTAAGATATGCGATTATCCTGAGTTTCCAGGGATTTGAAAAGCACGGGAGAACCGTTTCTATAGTTTCGATGAACATCATTTTCTGCCCTTCATCTCAATATGCCGCGGACTATCACATCCACCGCTTCCTCAGGACTGAGCCCGTGCGCCATCAGGGTCTCAAGCTGTCTTTTATCTACGCTCCCTATTGCCGCCTCATGCGTGACTTTCGCAAGCGCGTGTGAGACGTT
>JAHIHJ010000013.1 GCA_018899795.1 Methanobacteriota archaeon | reverse complement strand
GAGACCTGCTATTAGTTGGGTGGATGGTGCAATCCAGATCAATAACGATTATGAAATTAACATTCCTGCCCTCTTTGTACCTAACGTCTTTTCTTTCGCCACTGAAGGCAAAACCTATCGCTATGGTTCAATCAGGGCTCCTATAGATATCTGGGCTCCCTGGAGAGATTCTGAAAACAACACGATATCAAGCCTTTCAGAGGTAAAGATTGCAGTTCAGAAAATGCTTCGTCCCGATGTTGTTCTGGATATCCTTGAGAACTTTACAGTCTTTGCCACTGACAAGAAGAAAAGAAAAATCAAGATAATAACCCGCTTCCAGCAGTATGATGCAGCCAACAAAATTGTTGAAAGGGTACTTAACGGCAGACCCAAAAAAGGATTGATCTGGCACTTCCAGGGTTCTGGAAAATCGCTTCTCATGGTATTTGCGGCACAAAAGCTACGAATGCACCCGGCGCTCAAAAGCCCTACAGTGATAATAGTCGTTGACAGGATAGACCTGGACACTCAGATAACAGCCACATTCAATGCTTCCGATATTCCCAATACTGTTCCAGCAACTACAAGGGAAGAACTTCAAAAATTCCTCTCGCGTGACCTGAGAAAGATAATCATTACAACAATACACAAGTTCGGCGAGGCTGGAGGCGTATTGAATGAAAGGGATAATATAATCGTGCTTGTTGATGAGGCGCACAGAACTCAGGAAGGTGACCTTGGAATAAAGATGAGGGAAGCATTACCCAACGCTTTCCTGTTTGGTTTAACAGGAACTCCTATCAATAAGCGCGACCGCAATACCTTCTGGGCATTTGGAGCAGAGGAGGATACGCAGGGCTATATGAGTCGTTATACCTTCGAGGAATCCATTCGTGATAATGCCACTCTGCCATTACACTTTGAGCCAAGACTGGTAGAATCGCACGTTGACCAGAAATCCATGGATGAAGCATTTGCGAATATTACAGAACACTATCATACAAAAGTGGAGCCAAATGGATTCAAAGCTATGGTAGTATGTTTTGACCGGAAATCCTGCGTTCTATACAAAGAAGCTCTGGATAAACAATTACCTCAAGAAGCATCAGATATTGTAATGACCCTGGCAAGAGGAGATGATTTAGACTGGAAGAAAAAATGGGATCGTAACAAGGATGAAGAAGAAAGGATCCTTGACAGGTTCAGAGATCAAAGTGACCCTTTGAAGATACTTATTGTTACTTCCAAGCTATTGACTGGATTTGATGCGCCAATCCTCCAAACAATGTATCTTGACAAATTGATGAAAGATCACACCCTTCTTCAGGCAGTATGCCGCACTAACCGCCCTTACACTCAAAAGACACACGGATTGATTGTTGATTACATCGGTGTATTTGATGATGTTGCAAAGTCTCTCACCTTTGATTTGAAGACTATACTGACGGTAATAACGAATATAAGCGAACTGAAAAACAAGCTTCCAGAGGCAATAGGAACATGCCTTTCATATTTCCCAAAGGTAGACAAGACTATTTCTGGTTATGAGGGATTGATGGCAGCCCAGGACTGTCTTCCAAATAATGAGATAAGAGATAAGTTTGCAGCAGATTATTCCTACCTTTCAAAGCTATGGGAAGCAATTTCACCCGACCCGATTCTCAGGAGTTACAAGGAAGATTATCGCTGGCTAACTCAGGTATATGAGTCTGTCCAGCCTGCAAGCGGAAATGGAAAACTCCTGTGGCATTCTCTTGGCGCCAAAACAATTGAGATAATCAATGAGAACGTCCATGTAGATGCGATAAGAGACGACCTTGATAAGATTGTTCTTGATGAAGAGATGATACAGAGCATTTTATCAAAAGATAATCCCAAAAAAGCCAAAGAGATCGAAATAAAAATCATTAAACGACTCAGTAAGCATAAAGGCAATCCAAAATTCATAGAACTTGGGGAACGACTTGAAGAGCTTAGAGAAAAATATGAGCTTGGATTTCTTACAAGTCTTGATTTCCTTAATAAGTTATTGAATTTAGCCAGAGATTTGGTAGAAGCAGAAAGGGAAGTTGAACCTGAAGATGAACGGAAAAAGGTAAAGGCGGCATTGACTGAATTATTCCAGCAGGTAAAAAATGAAAAGACGCCTATTATGGTTGAAAGGGTTGTTAACGATATAGATGACGTTGTCAGGATAGTCAGATTCGATGGATGGCAGTGGACGAATGCGGGTGAAAGAGAAGTCAAGCAGGCTTTGAGGAAGACGCTTTTGAAGTATAAATTGCATAAAGAGCAGGATTTGTTTGATAGGGCGTATGCGTATATCAGGCAGTATTATTAAATCGGAAAAGCAAGCGACATCGATGTCTCTTCTCTACCCGAATATAAAACAGACATAAAAAGCAGGGCATTCAAAGATGCTGTGTATGATCATCTCTTGAAAAATTACGGGGTTTCAGGGGAGAATATCACAGTGCATATACAGAATGACATCATAACGATCTCGTGGAACCCCCAGAAAAGATGATAGTTTCGATGCTGAATTCCAGAGGTCATTGCGCCTGCTTACGGATGACAAATTAGAGGAGGCAAGATTCATCCCTATGAAAAAATACAGGGCAGAAAAAGAAATTGCCCACTCAAAATTTAATTGCAGAAGTTAAGTATTTGGGGATCTAAAGTTTCTTTAGTTTTTCAATGCCTGCCTTCTTTACGTTGGGCTTGTTGATCTTATCAGGCATCCAGGACGGTTTATTTTTCGGAGCAGAAACGAGCGCTTTCCATCCTTTAAATATATGGATTTTCTTTGTTCCTCTTTCCCTTAGTCTTATTTCTGCAGGATTTGATTTTGTTCCTTTGCTGCGGTTAGCTGCTTTCAACGCTGCCTGCCTTGGTTGACTTCCTGAAAATACTCCTGTCTCTTTACCGTTCTTCCCTCTTAGAACAAAACATCTTGTTCTTATCACTTTCTTACTTTTTGTTTTCGCCATATTTTCATACCCTGACAACACTCTGTTGTCATATCATTACATCTATTTTTATAATATATAAGTCTTACTATGATACTGTAGTCTATGCACACTGATTTGTAAATATGCCGCTACTGTTGCTCCTGCTTTTTAGAACCCATATTCAAAATATCTATTCGTCATCAAAAGTGGAAAAGAATTATTAGATGCTCCGATCGGGATTTGAACCCGAGTCACTGGCTGTCTTTATTTCAGCGCAAATAACGCTTAAAACTTGAAAGGCCAGAATGATTGGCCGACTACACTATCGGAGCGTCGGAGCCTAAATAGAACACAACTGTATTTAATGGTTTGGTAGGGAAAGTATAATATTCATCTGAATTATTCTGATACCTATAATGGTGAAGGATTCAATAGGCGTTATATTCGGAAAAACCGAATCGCTAAATTTCAAGTTCGCGGTTTCAGACAGCACAGCGACCAAAAGGTCTGATTACGTCAAGGTCTGGCACGAAGTGGACGGCTGGACACTGGCTCAGGTTGCAACTATCACCAGGTCAAGCGAGGGCTTCTCTATCGAACAGGCTGTGGATGTAGCTGAAGGCACATCAAGGGTCACGAATCTGGACCAGCAGATCATAGCCGAAGCTGCGGTTATAGGCGCAAGGGACAAACATGGAGCTCTGCGCGTTCCGAAATCACCATTCAGTCCAGGGGATAAGGTCTTCAAGGCTGATGAAACGCTCATAAAGCAGACCCTTGGACTTATGCGCGGTGATGTTTACATCGGACTTCTTGAGGGGCAGAACATAAGAGTCAACCTTGACGCCAACAACCTTGTGCAAAAGCACTGCAGCATACTTGCCAAGACCGGGGCAGGAAAATCCTATACCAGCGGCGTGATACTGGAAGAACTCCTTGAAAAGAACGTTCCGCTGCTCATAATTGACCCTCACGGAGAATACGGCACCCTGAAATTCCCCAACCAGGAGAAACCCGAGATGTTAGAAAGGTATCGCATTTCCCCGGCAGGTTATGAGGACAAGGTAACAGTATATACCCCTGCCAGTAAAGCGCTTAACCCATCGGCAGACTTGCTCTTCAGGCTCAACGGCATAAACCTTGGGATAAAGGACCTGATGCAGTTCTTCTCAGATGAACACTCGCAGAACCAGACAGGAATACTCTTTGAGGCAGTATCGAAACTCAAGGCTGAAAAATCAAAATACACTATCGAGGATATCATTTTTGAAGTTGGTCAGAATAAGAGCAAGATAAAATGGAACGTCATCAGCAAGCTTGAAGCGCTTCGTGAAACAGGCATATTATCTGATAAAGGCACGACCATTTCCGACCTTGTCCAGGATGGCAGAGCCTCGATTATCGATATGAAAGGTGTAAACCCTGATCTTCAGGCATTGATAGTCGCCAGGCTGTGCGCCGACCTGTTCGATGCCCGCAAGCTCAATACAGTACCTCCATGCATGCTGGTTCTTGAGGAAGCGCACAATTTCTGTCCTGAAAAAGGTTTTGGCGGTACGGTAAGTTCGGATATCCTTCGCACCATCGCTTCAGAAGGCAGGAAATTCGGTCTAGGTCTGATGGTGGTCTCCCAGCGCCCCGCAAGGGTCGACAAGAACATCCTTTCCCAGTGCAATACCCAGATAATAATGAAAGTTACAAATCCCAACGACCTCCAGGCGATCAGCAAGGGTCTTGAAGGCATAAGCTCAGAAGTAATAGATGATATAAAACGTCTCTCGCCAGGAGTGGCGCTTGTTGTCAGCACTTACATAGAACGCCCGATACTTGTGGACATCAGGGTTCGCAGAAGCAAGCACGGTGGAGCAAGCGTCCCTGTGGTTAAGCCGCCCATTTCTCCGAAGATAAATATCGAAGTTCCAGCAGGCATGGATACTGCAAAGGAGATAATCGGGGAACAGAAGACGATCGAGGAAATGGGTAAATTACCAGGAAAAAAACCGGATAAAATAAAGGAAAAATTACCTGAGAAATTGCCTGAAAGATCACCGGAGAAAACGCATGAAAGATCACAGGAAAAATCGCAGGAGCCAAAACCGAAAGTCCGAATCGGTGAATTGCTGTACGGGAAAGAAATCCCGGAAGATGAAGTAAAAAAGGAAACCCAAAAGAAGAAAAAACAAAAAGATGATGTTAGCCTGTATGCCAAGATGTTCGGTTCGAGGAAAAAATGACGACCCTGATGGAAAAAGCGCATTCAGGTTTGTTGACAGAAGAAATAAAGCGCGTCGCTGCAACAGAGGGAGTCGATGCAGGGGATGTCAGGAAATACTTAGCACTCGGGCATATCGTGATACCGAAAAGCGTAAACAGTAAATCCCGTCCGGTAGGCATCGGAAAATTGATGCGGACAAAGATTAACGCGAATATCGGTACTTCAAGAGATTACGTGGATATCGATGCAGAGGTCAGGAAAGCTAACATTGCTGAAAAACACGGTGCCGATACCATTATGGACCTCTCAACAGGTGGCGACCTCGATGTAACGAGAAAGAGGATCATAGACGCTGTCAATATTCCTGTGGGTTCAGTTCCCATATACCAGGCTGCGGGTAAGGGTATAGAAGGAATGACTTCTGATGATATGTTCAACGCAGTTCGAAAACATGCAGTTGACGGCATTGATTTCGTAACCATCCATGCAGGAGTGAACCATGAATCCTTCAAGCGCCTTAAGAACAGCGACAGGATACTTGACGTGGTCAGCAGGGGCGGCGCGCTGACGTTATCATGGATGAAGAATAATTATGAGGAAAACCCGTTCTTTGCTGAATACGATTACCTTCTTGAGATAGCGCGCGAGTTCGAATTAACGATCAGCCTCGGTGACGGCATGCGTCCAGGATGCATCAACGACGCCTCTGACAGGGCTAAATTCGAGGAATTCATCCAGCTTGGTGAGCTTGTTAAGCGGGCGCGCGCCGCCGGGGTGCAGACGCTTGTCGAGGGACCAGGGCATGTTCCAATAGATGAGATCGCACTTTCCGTTTCTGCAATGAAACACCTCACTGGAAATGCACCGCTATATCTTCTCGGTCCGCTTGTTACTGATATCGCACCCGGGTACGATCACATTACAGCAGCGATGGGCGGCGCAGTGGCTGGAATGCACGGCGCTGATTTCCTTTGCATGACAACGCCTGCTGAACACCTGGCTCTTCCTGATGAAGATGATATCAGGGAAGGCACGATAGTAACAAGGATAGCGGCTCATGCAGCAGACCTGACAAAGGAAGGTGTCAGGGATAAGGCGCGTGCGGCTGATCGCGAGATGGCGCTTGCGCGAAGGGAGCTTGACTGGAAGAAGCAGTTCGATCTTGCTATCGACAGCGAGAAAGCAAAAAATATCCATTCAAGAAGCAAGAACACAGAGACATGCAGCATGTGTGGTGAGCTTTGCTCTATAAAAATGATGAGGGACGTTTTGGGAAAAAAGTGAAAAGATCTTTTTCCAGTGCAATGCTATGTTCTCACTATTGTCCTGAAATGTGTAAGCCTCTTTTCCCACTTTTTATCAGCACCGATCTCTGAATGGCATTTACTGCAATCATCAGTATGGCATTTCGTACATGCAACCCCTCTATCCCTATGGATGGTTATGAGATTCCCGAAGCTTGGTAAAAGAGGATCAGGATAATCATGACAGTTGTTGCAGGGTATGCTGCCACTGACAAAAACTGGCATACCTGGAGTAGTACCGTGGCATTTCTCGCAGGTTACATTATCGTCTATAGGATGCCTGTCATGCGATATCTTATGGCAGGTCAGGCAGTATGCCCCTCCGCCTGTATGCCCTTTGACCTTCATTGCCTGTGGGATGAAGGGTTTGCCCGACATATGGCACCCTCCACAGACATCTCCGGATACGGAAACGGTCAAATTACTATCAAATTTGTTTTCCGATCCTCTGCTATCTTTCATTACAGGTAATTGCGGAACTTCTTCCATCCTGTATCCTCTTTCAGAGTTAATTATTACCAATATTGCCAGGATTGCTATCGTGACGATCAATAACTGCAAAGTGGTCCTGTCAAGCTTCATTTGTTCGACCTGTGCAGTATTATCAAAACTGCAACTGCTAAAATAAGCATCAATGCAGGGATCAAACCTTCAAGGAACCTGTACTGTTGACTAGGAAGAGGAGTAAGATTTTCCAGAGGGGTTTCAACAGGAACATTGATTGTTTTTACAGGAGTTGGTGGGGTTGGCTCCTTTACCAATATCTTGCTTAATAATGGTTCACCGCAGCCGGTATCTTCCCTGCCGTTTATGAACATGGAAGGAGCCGGGAGTTGTACCTGTCCTTCTGTTTCTATTGATATATTGTATGATATAATAGCAGAATCTTTCGGAGCTAAAACCCCTTCATAATACAAAATGCCACCGATAAAAGTAGAGTTTTCAGGAATCATATCCATTATCTTTACCCTTGACGGCATATCCCCGCTGTTCCTTATAGTAACTGATATCGAAACATTGCTGCCAGGTTGAATCACCGATGAATCCGGTTTTTTATAAACCTGCACGCATGGTCCATGCACTTCAGTAGACGGGGTAGTGGAAAACATGCTCCATGTCCTGTTCAGATCAGAATATGTAAGCTCTGCAGGTGGAAGTCTGAACGTCCCTGGTCGTAAAGCTTTAACCCTGTATTTAAACTCCTTTGCCTCGAAGGGTTTAAGGTCAAAAGTCCATGCAAGCGACTGGTTATCTACAATTAGCTGTCTGCCCGGCGAATCAGTGAGCTTCAGTCCTTTTATTTCATGATTCTGATAATTCGTCACCCCGATCGATACATAAACCTCGCCCCCCTGAAGCCAGCGGTATATTTCGTTCGCATCAATGGAATGATATATTCTCTCAACTTCCTGCCTGCTTGGCAACATGCTCTCTTTTGTTGCGGATTTCTGGAGTTTCACTGAGGGGAGAAGGGTTATGATATTTGTTGCATCATAATAGTATGTGACGCCTTCCTTAACTCCTTTCACATATGCATGTATTGTGTAATTTAGTTTTTTAGGCGGGGAAGGGAATTTTGGTATTGACCCCTTAATTTACTGATGTTTTATAATAAGGAAAAGTAAGCATCTCCTCCAAAGACCAAATGTGATCAGTTTTGCCTGTTGCCATCATTGG
>JAHIHJ010000121.1 GCA_018899795.1 Methanobacteriota archaeon | reverse complement strand
TTGGTTTCATACCAGATTATAAATATTGAATGGATATTAGATTATTGATAGGTGAAACGTCATGACAGAAGCAGAAGTATTGAATGAAATTCGAAGCCATCTCAATTTCCTTAAAGAAAAGATAATCCAGATCGAAATAACAGTAAATGAAATCGATAGCGATGTTCATAGAAAGATTAATCCGATCTATTTAAATAAACTTGAAAAAATTGAGAAAAAAGATAAAAGAGTACATTTCAAAGATATTGAAGAATTCGATAAGCACTTCGGCATATGAATATACCATACGAATTTGAATTGACAGAAACACTAGAAAATAAATTTAAGAAACTTCATAAGAAAGACCGGGTTCTGCTAATTGCCTGTCGAAAAAAGATATTTGAGATCATCAATAATCCTTACCATTATAAACATCTCAAATATGAAGATCGTTTTAGAGTGCATGTAGGGAGTTCATTTATTTTGACATATCGTGTTATCGAAGAGAAAAAACTGGTTCTATTTCTTGATATAGAGCATCATGATGACGCATATTCATAACAAGAAATTAAGATTTTTCGAAAGACCCCTTCATTAGTATAAAACCGGAATGATTATGCCATCAGAAATGACCTCAACCATAATATTTTTCCTTATTTCGATCCCAATTATTATCAAATCCAGCGATATTTTCACCGAAGGTGCTTCAAAACTTGCAAAGACGTTTGGGGTATCTGATTTTATTATCGGGATAACTATTGTGGCTCTTGGAACATCGCTTCCCGAACTGGCATCAGACTCCTATGCCTCATACCTCGACCACGGTCAAATTGCTGTTGGGGATATCATAGGAAGCAATATCACCAACATCGCCCTGATCCTCGCCATTGCCTGTATTATTAAACCGTTTGCTATAAAACACACCGAGATATACAGCGGCAGGATACATCTTTTAATAATGACCCTTGCATCTGTGTTCATACTTGTATCAGGAGGGATAGGAAGGATCGGGGGGATATTGTTCATATTCGCGTATATTCTTTATCTTAAAAACTCAATTGAAAAATATCGTGAACTGGGTGTAGAGACTATAGAAAAAAATGATTTGAAAAAAAATATATTCGAAGTGCTCATCGGATTGACCGGAATACTCATAGGAGCGCATCTTCTTGTAAATTCCATAATCGGTCTCTCAACGGCTTTTGGGGTGTCAGAATATCTTATTGCGCTTGTGCTCATGGCGATCGGGACATCCCTGCCTGAACTATTCGTTTCTGTATCTGCGGCGCGGAAAGGATATATGACCATGGCTCTTGGGAATATCATTGGAAGCAATGTTGCCAATATACTTTGGGTACTTGGAGTTTCAGCTGTCATCAGACCAATTATCATAGCTCCTGAACTCATTTTCATTCAATTGATGATCATGCTCTTACTTTCTGTTCTGCTAATTATTTTTAAAAGATCCGGATATGTCATCAACAGGAGAGAAGGGGTTGTTTTTCTGGGGATTTATGTCGTTTTTGTTCTTGTGAGCATAGCTTTTGGGAATGCTGCCAATTAGGGTATGATGGTTGAGAGCCTTCATTTCATAATATTTGCCGCATCCTTTACAGCGCCCAGTTTTCCCATGATAGTCACATAATCCCCATCCTGTAATATTGTTTCAGGGTGTGCAATGATCGAATCGTTTTTTCTTCGTATCATCACTATAAGGCTGTCTTCAGGCAGATGTATTTCCTTAATGGCTTTTCCAAATATCTTCTTGTTGTTCACCCGAATTTCAACTATATCTCCCTCCCCGCTGACCTCACACACGGAAAACAGAACTGGATGTCCAACCATGCCATCAAGCATCACCGCAGTCGCTATTGTCGGGCTGATCGACCTGATGCCCAGATCTCTGAAAGCCTGAAGGTTCTCAGGTTTGTTAACTCGAGCGACGAGTTTCTCCTCAGTAAATCCGAAATTAGTCTTCGCGATCTGGCATACAAGCATATTCGCATTGTCCTGGTCTGTGGTCGCTACGAGGTATTTCGAATGTTCTATTCCTGCCTTTTTTAGAACTGCAACGTCCTGCGCATCTCCTTGAACTGCTATTACTCCAAGTTTAACAGCTTTTTTACAATTGTCCTCATTATTATCTATTATTACCACGTTCTCTCCGCGTTTCAAAAAGCGTTCCGCAAGCGCCCTTCCAACTGTGCCTCCGCCTATGATCAATATCTCCATGGGAACTACTCCGGTCTTATTTGCAATAAATCTTGCTGATAACCCGGTAGCAAGTACTGTGATAACAATTGTCATGAAAATAAGCCCAAGAAGACTGGTCGATTCCGAGATTAAACCCTGATCGTTAAGCCTCAATGTAAAATATACTGCCATGGACGCAGGTACAACGCCTCTTGGCCCCATTGCTGCGATAAAGATCTTTTCCCCTCTATTAAGATCAGATGTCATAGTCGAGATATAAACAGCAATTGGTCTTATTAGCAGCATCAAAAGAAAAACCAGGATTACCCCTTTTATTCCGATCGCTCTGATATATTCGAAATCAATGAAGGTAGATAATAAAATAAAAATAATTGAAAGTAATACTATAGAAATATCTTCCTTAAAATCCTTTATTACCTTTTTATGTGG
>JAHIHJ010000120.1 GCA_018899795.1 Methanobacteriota archaeon | reverse complement strand
TTACACAGATCAGACGGATTTTCACGGATCCGTGCGCATCTGTGTCGACTGTCACGCCAGTCGATTGCGTGCACACGTATGCCAGTGCGCTGGCATACGTGGGTACCAAGTCGAGAAGCGTAGCTTTCGGAGTCGGCGTATACACGTATGCCCCGCAGGGCATACGTGTGCGCGGAGTCGAGAACCCGCAGGGTTTCGGCATGATGAACGCAGATTTATTGTTTCTGAGGCTGATCGTTCATTAAATATATAAAAAATATGAGAGAATTTATAATAATCGGACATAAAGCAGTCACAACCCCCTTTTCCCTGAACGACCTTCCGGGTGCGGCTGGACGGATGGATATACTGTGCAGGTGCGTGAACGCAGCACTGTTCCTCTCGCATGACCTCAGGAGAGATGTCAGGGTATATCTGGTGCTAAAAGGAGGGACACATCCCATGCTTATCCGTTTTGACGGTGCGACGGTCAGATATCTCAGTCCTGATGAGCGCAGTGCCGCATCACTTATTAAGAAAGCGCTTGAGAAAGGGGCTCAAGGGTTCTGGACTGAATCCATGCCAGGGGTAAGTATAAAAAAGGGAGACCTGGGCGACCTGCTTGATGAGTTGAATAGAAAAATAACATATCTGCGGGAGGATGGGGCAGATATCCGCATGAAACCACTTGAAGCCCGTTCCGACCATTTATTTGTCCTGGGCGACCACCTGGGGCTCACTGATGATGAAGAGAAGATTATCGTTGCGCATGAGCATGAGATAATAAGCGTGGGTCCCGTTTCACTGCATGCCGACCACTGCATCATTTTACTGCATAATGAGATGGACAGGGTAGAGAAATGTATTTAGACCTCATAGCATATTGAGAGCCGGATGACAATTCTTGATACTGCCCGCAAGATACTGAAAGAAGGACCTGTATGCGACCACTGTCTAGGACGGCAGTTCGCAAAACTATCCACAGGCCTGGGCAACGATGAACGGGGAAAAGCTGTGAGGCTCGTGCTGGCGATGCAGGCGGGCGAAAGCGTAGATCCTGAACTTGCGGATCTGTTAAAAAATAGCGGGGCAGGCAAATGCTGGGTATGTAATAATCTGTTCATTCATCTTGACAAATGGACGGAAAAAGCCGTAAGTGCGCTCTCTGATCACGAATACGATAATTTCCTCGTCGGAACAAGAGTGACAGGGCTTCTTGCTGAGAACGAGGAGATAATCTGGGCTCAAGGAGGGGTGACTTTTGCTGAACCCCTTAAGACAGAGCTGAACCGCGAAGTCGGGAAAAGGATAGAAAAACTGACCGGCAAAAAAGCTAATCTCAAGAAACCGCAGATCGTGGCGCTTCTTGACCTTGAGAATGACGCGATTGAACTTGAGGTGAACTCACTATATATTTACGGCAGGTACAGGAAACTCGTCAGGGGGATACCGCAGACCAGATGGCCGTGCAGGGAATGCCATGGATCAGGATGCGAACATTGCGACGGTACGGGCAGGATGTACGAGGAATCAGTGGACGAACTCATAAAACCGCATCTTGTGGCAGCGTCGCGGTGTGATGATACAGCCTTTCACGGCGCGGGGCGCGAGGATATCGACGCGCTGATGCTGGGCGATGGGCGTCCGTTCGTGGTCGAGGCAAAGAAGCCGCATCTGAGGAGCATAGACCTGAATGCCCTTGCCTCTGATATCAACGGCAATTCAGCTGGAAAGATCGAGGTGCTGGGACTTAAATTCGTTGAAAGCGAGACCGTTGAACAGTTGAAGTCCATGAAAGCGGATAAAGAGTACCGCATGAAGATCATACACAGCACAACAGAGGAAAAACTTAAATCATCCCTTGACATAATAAGCGGGAATCTCATCAAACAGAAAACTCCCACAAGAGTGCTTCATCGACGCGCCGACCTTGAAAGGACACGTAAAGTTCACAGGGCAGAGCTTGAGTCATTTGATACAGATACCGCAGTCCTCGTGATCCGCTGTGAGGGCGGGCTCTATGTCAAAGAACTGGTCTCTGGCGATGGCGGGCGTACCGTACCAAGCATTGCATCCCTGACCGGGAGCGAGGCAAAGGTTATAGAACTTGAAGTAATAAAAGTAGGATAATTCAGAGGAACATTATGACAAAGAACCACGGAACAAGAAGGAAATCAAGACACAAACTAAAGAAGACAGTAAGAGAAAAAG
>JAHIHJ010000119.1 GCA_018899795.1 Methanobacteriota archaeon | reverse complement strand
GTATATTAGAAACGCAGCTGTTGATGCTATAATCATTACGAACATCACAGCAGCCGACATGCCAGTCGCGCTCTTAGTCTCCTTTGATACGCCCAGGAAAGAGCACAGTCCCAGGAACTGGACCAGCAGGAAGTTCTTTACAAAAATCCCGTTTAATGCTATTGCGAATAAGCTGACATCTTCCATTTACTATACCCCCATTTTCTGTTTTCTGATACGGTTGTAATTGACAATTGCCATCAGGACACCTATGGTCATGAATGCTCCGGCAGGTAATATCATGAAGGTAGCCGGTGTAATAGGTATCTTAATTATATTCAATCCAAAAAATACAATGGCTCCTGTGCCCAAAAGTTCCCGGATAGTCCCGATGATTACAAGAACTATTAGAAAACCGGTTCCGATTCCCAATGCATCAACAATTGAAAATTTTACATCGTTTCTGATTGCATAGGCTTCGGCACGACCGATAATAATACAGTTTACTACTATTAAGGGGATGAATATTCCCAATGCTTTATACAGTGGAGGTGTATAGGCTTCCATCACCATATCGATTATTGTAACAAAAGTACATATTATTATGAGAAACATTGGAATGCGGATTATTGGAGGGATCTGCTTTCTAAGCGCAGATATCATGATATTTGATCCCAACAGCACAAAAAGAGCCGCACCTGACATGCCAACAGCGTTCTCGACTGAAGTAGTAACCGCAAGTGTAGGACATAATCCCAGTACCAGAGCAAGTATGGGATTATCTTTTATTATTCCTCTGAGATATTCACCCGCAATTGTCTTTTCTGCCATACAAAATTTCCCTCCTATTTCTTTGCTTTGATTTCATTAATTTTTGTTTGTATTCCATCTATCACAGCCTGGGAAGAAACAGTAGCGCCGGTAATTGCATCTATAGTGCCACCTTTCTTGGAAAGCATCAAATCAGATTGTGCCACTCCTTTGAACTGGTCTGTGAAAGCGGATTCCACTATCTTTGCGCCCATACCCGGCGTTTCTGCATGCGACATAATTTTTATTCCCGTTACCTTATAATCAGTATCAATGCCGCCAGCCAGAGTGATAACACTTTGTGAGCCGCTCTGGTCTCTGAAAAAACAATATCCCACCAGGTTGTTATTTGTATCAAGAGCCCTGTAAAATAATATTTCCTCTCCAGATCTTACCGGGTCAAAATGGTCAGCAAGAGGCATTACGTCTTTAAGCGCAAGTTCTTTTTGCTCTTGTTTATATATTTTCAATTGCTCTTGTGTGGGAATATAGACTGCACCGAGAACCGCTGCGGCAACTATAGACATTAACACCAGTTTTAGAAGCACCCCAGTTAATTCCTTGTCCATCTTCACGCTATCACCTCGTCAACAGGCCTGGGATATGTATTCTTTTCAATAAAGGGCGAAACCGCATTGGCTAAGAATATAGCATACAGGACAGCCGCCACATAATTAAAGCTGAAAAAGCCATATATTACTGTTAATACACCGCATAATAAACCATAGATAAATCTGCCGTTTTTGGTGATCGGCGAAGTGGCAGTTTCGGTGGCAAGAATGAACACCCCGAGGAAGAGCATTCCTGTTATCACATATGATAGATCCTCTCCGATCACTAATGCCAGTACAATCGTAGTAAAAAGATAACTGGATGGCACGCGCCAGTCAATATACTTTTTATATATCAAGTATACTCCACCTATAATAAGCACAATTGGAGATACTTCTGCCAGTCTGCCTGCTCCGTATTCCAAAACAAGGTCAGAATACTGGCCTATATGCGGTATTGACCCGGATATTGTTAATGTTGCCCATGACATGTTCATAAATACCCAGGCGGCAATGGCTGGATTGAACAAATTCGCCCCGATACCTCCAAAAGCGTGTTTTACCAGGGCTACACCAAAAAATGATCCAATAACAGGGATCCACAACGGGACAGTAGGGGGCATAAGAAGAGCAATCAATATACCTATTGAAACAGCATCTCCATCTTTTATTGTCAATTCCTGCTTTGACAATTTCTGGATACCTGCTTCAGTAAGTA
The DNA here is from genome assembly GCA_018899795.1 of Methanobacteriota archaeon. The sequence goes on along the minus strand of JAHIHJ010000119.1, from coordinate 422 downwards.
CGGCAGATATGGCGCTTGCCACTATCATTGCCAGGGCTGACAAGCCAAACACGATTGTTGCCATGAGGCTGACAACCGCAAGTATCACTATTTTACTCCACATAATGGTCGCTACAGTTACTCCCTGTTTTATGTGGGGAGGATTGGAAACTGTTAGTTTCATTTTCCACCTCTGCTTGAGGATGCTCCCATATAGCAGGGGGTCAAACACGATTGACAGCCCAGTTTCAGGTTTGGAGATTCCTTTTCCTCCGGGATCTTGAATGAACCAAGCAATGCAGTCCTGGCAAACCTGATCAACTGCAAAATATGTATGTTGGAAGGGCAGCTATAATCACATAAACCGCACTCAACACAGCTGTAAACATTGAGTTTTTTGCATTCGTCATATCTGCCTATATTTGAAAAGGAGGCAATTCGGG
>JAHIHJ010000118.1 GCA_018899795.1 Methanobacteriota archaeon | reverse complement strand
TTGATAAAAACGGTTGGCAGAGATTTATATAAAATGGAAAAATGGATCTTTTGGTGGTTAAAACAACGGGTTCATGATGTCATAGAGTCCATCCCCTTTTGCTATCGATGCAGTAATAAATGAGTTGATATATACATATACTTTACGAATTAACTTATATAAACCAGGAAATTGTTTATTTCAAGCAGCTTCCCAAAACGATTATGCTCATTTCGCTTAGATTAATTTCCAGCCCCATTGTTCGTATAGATATTAAAGGATAATAAGTTAATTTTAATACCACAGATGCATATTCAGTCAACATGCCCTGCGAAAAATTCACAAAAAAATTCGATGATTATAAAAAGATGCGCAGAATGAAAAAACTCTTCGGTACATTCGGCTTTCGGGGCATAGTAAATGAAGGGTTTGACGCTGATAAAGTAAAACGGGCGGGCGCATCGCTGGCGCTGTATCTCGGAGAAGGTAAGACAATTGCCATTGGAAAAGACCCGCGCATATCCTCTGATATGTTTGAGGAGGCGCTCATCGAGGGTATTACTGAACACGGGTGTAATGCGCTAACTCTCGGCATAATAACCCCGAACACGCTATCGCTGGAAATTGCGCGGCAGGCAGACGCTGGCGTGATGATAACAGCATCGCATAACCCTCCTGAATACAACGGTATAAAGTGTTTGAGCAAAAGCGGGAGGGGATTCTCTCCTGAAGAAGATCTTGCGATCGAGAATATTTATTTTGGTGATATTAAGGCTGGGGTAAAAAAAGGAACAAAGAACACAGACAGCAAAGCGAGCGACCGTTACAGGGCACACATAATCCAGTATGTACAGAAGCTCTTTCCCGTAAAACCCCTGAAAATAGTAGTGGACGGCGGCGGGGGCTCTGCGTCCACGGTGACCCCGGAAATACTTGAACGTCTTGGATATAAAGTGGTGCGGTTCAACTGCAAATATGACGGTATGTTCAGGGAAAGAAATCCAGAACCCACGGATTCGAACCTGGAAAAGCTCAGGAAGCTTGTAAGATCAGAAAAAGCTGACATGGGTGTGGCGCATGATGGAGACGGCGACAGGACCGCGTTCATCGACGAGAACGGGAAATTCGTCCAGGGAGACATAAGCGCAGCGATAATCGCTGACCATGTGCTGCGGCAGAGCAATGATAAAAAGAAGTTAATTGCTGTGACCATTGCATTCTCAAACATCATAAAAGATGTGGCAGATAGCCTCGGCGCGCAGGTCATATATACGCCAGTGGGCGAGCCTTATCTTGCACAGGCAAAACTCATGTGCGGTGCTCAGGTTGGGCTTGAGGAGCACGGTTCGGTGCTGCTTGAATGGAGCCGCGAAGGTCCAATGCTTGCCGGGGTGATGGCAGGGATATTGTCGAAGGAAGGAATGAGCCTGTCAGAGCTTGTGGCTTCGTATCCGAGATATTACCAGATAAAAGAAGCAAAAGTCCTGCCAGAGGGAAAGAAGCCGCAGGCTGTACTGGATTGTCTGAAAAAGGAGATACCGCAGGATTATGAGCGTTTAACCGATATGGACGGCGTACGCGTGGACTACGAGGATGGATGGTTCCTTGTGAGGGCAAGCGGCACAGAACCCAAGGTCAGGGTATTCTCTGAGGGAAATACAGAAGAACGGGCGCGGGAACTGAATAAGATCGCGATGCATGGGCTGGAAATGTCCATTTGATCATTCATAAAATCCGTTAAAGTTAATATTATAAATTTAATAAAATTAGTTTGATGTCTATATATGATACTCATGATTATGTTTAAATAGTTTAGGGTTAGTTAAATTATTTGTAATAATTATAAATTTCGGAAAAAACCGGAACAATGTATATATAAATACAATAAAAAAGAGGTTTAAAATATGCCGTCCGAACTTGCAGATAAAGTAATTCATTTATTGATGCCAAGTGTGGGAAATGCAGTGGCAAAGTCGATAGTCACTGAAGCCTGTAAGAATATAAACGTGGATATAGAGACATTAGATAACAGCAAGATTGCGGCTTTTTCAGAACAGCTTGAAAAGGGGCTCGTTCCACGGGTAGGACCTGGCATAGCAAAGAAAACAAGAGATAAAGTAATGGAATTTGGGGGGAAAAAGACATTAACTGCAAAACCTCCTGAGCCTGAAACAAAATTTGACGAAGGGATCGATAAAGAGATCAATACCTTCCTTGAGAAAAACATTCTTCCGACTGAAAAAGACGTTCTTGATTATGCAAAATACCTGACAATGAAATACGGAGGGGATGCCAGAACGGTTGAAAAGAACCTTATTGAACAGGTCAAGTTGCACGTCAAAGATTCAATAAGCAGGAAAAAAATAAAGGAGGAAATAAGAATCTTCCTCGATAACTTCCCACAGGCAAATAAAAACGATATTGATGATTTTATCAAATATACCCATCTGCTGAAACTTAGTTTTGTTGAAGATGAGCTCAAGGCACAAATAGAAAATGAAAGGCTTGTCCGCAAATTCGGAGGAGTCAAAGAGGAGAGGCAGGAGATCGATAAATTCATTGACTTTGTCAAGGTCAGCAATGACAAAGGAAAGATCGGAGAAGCCATGAAAAAACAGGGATTGACCTATTTGATACAGGATGAATCAGGCAATACTGATAAATCCCTGTCTGATTTCATAGAGTTGATCACACCCAGCGAAAAGGATATGAAAGAAGCACTGCAAAGCATGGGCCTTGACCACCTGGTCAAAAAGTAAACCTTACTTTTTATCCCTGAACTTTCGCCCTTGAGAAATCGTTAATTTTAAGTATCCATAATCATCTCTGTGATTATGCCAATTGAGGGATTTGCAGACTACTTACGAATTCCATCACTGGCTGGTCGATAAAGGCTATTTACTGCTCAGACCTGAGAAAAAGAAATAGGAGGAAATTGAATATGAACTGGGGTATGAAGAACAGGCTTTCAAGGATAATCAAACCACGAAGCGGGCGCTGCGTTATGCTCGCTGTTGACCATGGTTATTTCCAGGGTCCCACGACAGGACTTTCAGATATTGGCAAAACGGTTGAACCGCTGCTGCCGTATGCTGACGCGCTTATGATAACAAGGGGCGCTGTCAGGAACTGGATAGACCCGGCTGCGGAAATACCCATAATTCTTCGCGTTTCAGGAGGACAGAGCGTCCTGAAGGAATTGTCAAACGAGATAATAACCACAAATATAGAGGACGCAATAAGGATCAATGCGACTGCCATAACGTGCTCTGTATATATCGGCGGGCAATTCGAAAAGGAAACAATAGATAATCTCGCAAAGCTCGTTAATGAGGGAGAAAAATATGGCATCCCCGTACTTGCTGTGACCGCTGTTGGAAAGGAGATGGTACGCGATGCGCGGTATCTGGGGCTTGCTTCCAGGATATGCGTAGAGATAGGAGCGCACATTGTCAAGACATATTATACTGAAGACTTCGGGAAAGTGGTCGATGCGTGCGGAAATGTTCCGGTCGTTATCGCAGGCGGCAAGAAGCTGCCTGAGAAAGAGGCTCTTGAGATGACCCATAATGCGATTTCTGATGGAGCTACCGGGGTAGATATGGGAAGAAACATTTTCCAGAGCGACAGCCCTGTTGGTATGATACAGGCGGTCAGGTCGATCGTACATGAAGGCAAGTCCGTGGAAGAAGCTTACGAGATATATGAACAATCAAAGTAATAGAACCGCATTGTAGAAAATCTTATTCCCATGAAAACAGCTATATATTATAACAATAACGATATCAGGATAGAGGAAAGACCAAAACCTGAAATAAAAAATGGAGAAATACTTGTAAAGGTCAGAGCTTCAGGGATATGCGGAACCGACCTGATGGAATGGTACCGCATAAAGAAAGCGCCGCGAGTCCTTGGACATGAGATCGCGGGGGATATTGTTGCATCAGGATCTGATAAATACAGCATCGGGCAGCGGGTATTCGTAAGCCATCATGTCCCGTGCAACGGGTGCAAATACTGCCTTGCCGGAAACCATACAGCCTGCGAAACGCTTCATAAGGGCAACTATGATCCGGGCGGCTTCAGTGAGTTCGTGAGGATACCTGAAATAAATGTTGAGAATGGCACCTATGTTCTGCCTGATGATATTTCGTACGAAGAGGGGACCATGATAGAGCCCCTGGCGTGTGTTCTCAGGGCGCAGAGAATCATCGGGGTGAGCAAAGGGCAAACCGTTCTGGTCATGGGTTCAGGTATTTCAGGTCTCCTGAACATCAAAGTTGCTAAATTGAAAAATACGAAGGTCGTTGCAACAGATATCAATGATTACAGGTTGAACATGGCAAAAGAATGCGGGGCTGATGAGGTGTTCAACGCAAATGAGGAACTGGACATAAAAGCAGACAGGATCATCATGTGCACAGGAGCGATGCCTGCTTTTGAGGCTGCGTTCAGGCACATAGATAAGAAAGGGATAATTATGCTCTTTGCCATCCCGAACAGGAACCTCCCGATCCCTGTCGAGGATTTCTGGAGGAATGAATTGAGCATTGTGTCGAGTTACGGCGCAGCTCCTGTTGATCTTGAAGAAGCTCTTGAATTGATCAGCGATGGAAGAATAGATGTTAAGGATATGATAACGCACAGGTTGAAACTTGAGGATATCCAGAAGGGTTTTAAGATAGCTGGGGAGGCGAAAGATTCGTTGAAGGTCGTATTGACTGCATAAATATTCATGCGAGGGATGGGATTTGAACCCACGAACCCCTTCGGGACTAGCCCCTAAAGCTAACGCCTTTGACCGGACTGGGCGACCCTCGCATTTTGAGCCATAGATTGCGTACCGACTTGGCGACCTCCGCGCAATAGCGTCCAGATTATCCTGCTCCCATATATATCTCTGGCGTTTAAGATCATAGAAACCTTTATGATAGTTAACCCCGTTAACTCCTTCGGTGACAACCAATGAGGAATCGTCTTTGCCATCGCTAAAAGCGGTAATTCAACAGAAAACGTATCGATACTGAACACAGACGTAAAGTTCGAGTCTCTACCCCCCTCTGCAAAGCTTGTTTTTAAAGTACTTGAGAAAGGCGGATTGCTGACCCAGAAACAAATAACCCGGGAAAGCTATTTGCCCTCCAGGACTGTCAGGTATGCGCTTGACAGACTGAAAAAAACGGATATACTTGAGGAACGGTTCTATTTCAGGGATGCGCGGCAGAGCCTTTACGGAATAAAGAATTTCTAGGGACAAAAGGAGGTGGGGATGCACGTGTAAATATCAAATATCTCCACTGTTCGTTCCAACACTTTTTAAAAACCCGATCCATCTTTTTGCATCATCTATCTTACGTCTTATTTCAATATCCGGCTCTTTCAATTTGACATTTCCGGCTTCACAATCCCTGATATCCATGATTGCGCGAATGAGGGCTGCGGATTCATGATATA
>JAHIHJ010000117.1 GCA_018899795.1 Methanobacteriota archaeon | reverse complement strand
TCTTTTTCTGATTCTATTTTAATGAGGAAAATTTTTGAACGTAATTTTGATCGACCAAAATTTGCCCATGAATCTAGTGTGGATAATGATGCTACTAGAAAGATTATTCAACGTTTTCAAAATAATAAGAATATCTTAAATGAATGCATAAGAGAAATAAAAAGATTAGAGGATATCTTGGAAAAGCATATAAAAGATAAAACACCCACGGCTAAAGGAAATAAGCCTCCTGAAATTAAAGACCACACCTGTAAGGTAAAGCGTAAAGAAACGTGTAATTTTCAAAATAGTGGTTGTTTGAGGTGGAGCATCAAATGAAAGCAATTCTACTACGTGTAGGCATAGACAAAGGCACAGATGGAACATTAGCCCCAATTTTCCATGATGGCTCTTTTGAATATATTCCAATCTCTGAAGGAGATCAGCAATCAAAAGAAGACAGGACTTACAAAAATACTGTCGGTAGAGCTGGTAAGCCACTATCAACTTATTTGCCCGGAGGAATTGAAAACAGAACCATGCATTTTGATCCCGAATTTGAAACTTTCACTTATGGCGATCCTACCTCAAAAAGAAACTATCTTTTAAAATTAAGAGAAGAGGATATGCTGGTATTCTATGCAGGATTATCACCTTTTCAGAATGATAAGCACAAGATAGGATTATATATAATAGGCTATTTTACGGTCAAAAATGTGTTAGATTTTAATCAGTTATCACAAAAAGAGATCGAAAGATACCATCAACTTTATCCTAACAATGCCCACATTAAAAGAAGTTATGACACTGAAGATTTGGTTATAGTTGTTGGAGATAAAATCAGAAGTAAATTGTTAAATAAGGCAGTTTTGATTAGTCAACCGGAATATGATAAAAGAGGAAGAACTTATCATGCAGTTTCATCTATGATGGAAGAATTACTTGGAATCTCAGGCTCAATCCAAAGAAGTATTCCTCCTAGAGTTATTACAGAAGAACATAATTTAAAAAATTTACAGCATATTCTTGGAATGTTATCGTTATGAAAAACCTTGACTGGACAGAAAAATACCGCCCCCAGACGCTATCGCAGGTCATAGGGCACAACAAGGCAGTGGAAGAGCTCAGGCAATGGGCAAAAAACTGGAACAGCGGGATGAAAGACAGGGCGGTTGTCATTTATGGAAGAGCAGGTATTGGTAAGACAACCGTGGCGCACGCCCTGGGGCATGATATGGGATGGGAGGTCATGGAACTTAACGCAAGCGACCAGCGCACTGCGGAGATAATAGAAAAGGTCGTTGGCTCTGCCTCTCAGATGAGCACACTTGAAGGCGCGGGTAAGAAGAGGCTCGTGATAATGGATGAGGCTGACAACATCCACGGCACGGCAGACAGGGGAGGAGAAAAGGCGATAGTTGAACTCATAAAGAAAACAAGCCAGCCCATAATCCTTATTGCAAATGAACTATACGACATGTCATTAGGGCTAAGAGGCGCATGCAGACCCATCCAGTTCAATTCCGTGTTGTCACGTTCCATGATACCTGCATTAAAAAAGATCGCCGAGGCAGAAGGCGTCACCTGCGGTCTTGGTGTACTTGAAAAAATAGCGGAGAACGCAGGCGGTGACCTGCGAAGCGCGATAAACGACCTGCAGGCTGCTGCCCAGGGAAAGAACAGGCTAGAACCTGACGACATAGCAACAGGCGAGCGGGATACAAAAGAGAACATATTCAAGATGATGGCAAAGATCTTTAAAGGGACTGATATCATTGAAACTCATAAAGCCACATTTGGTCTTGATGAGAACCCTGAAGACCTTATCCAGTGGGTAGATGAGAACCTCCCGCTCGAATATGCAGCTCCTTCCGACCTTGAGCGAGGATATTATTATCTTTCACGGGCTTCCCTGTTCCTGGGCAGGGTCAAAAGGAGACAGAACTATAATATGTGGAGATATGCGAGTGTATTGATGACCTCAGGTATCATGGTCGCAAGGACGAATCGTTATCATGGTTCGTAAAGTACCAGCCCCCTTCGCTATGGAGAAAGCTGGGGCAGACAAAGGGAATAAGAAATGTCCGTGACTCAATTGCTAAAAAGATCGGGACTTACTGTCATGTCTCGATGAGTTATACCCGTTCACAGTTGTTCCCGTTTTTCAAGATGGCTATCAATAATGATGAATATGCGCCATCCCTTGCAGCAGTGCTCAGACTTGAGCCTGAGGAGATAGCGTTCCTTGCTGGATCAAGATCCGTGACAAAGAAGATCCAGAAGATATTCGACGACGCCCAGTTGATGATCGAAAAAGAGACGGAGCACGAAATTGAGTTGTTCGGCGGGTTTGGCGCAAAGAGCGATAGCGTGACAGAGGATGCGACTGAGGACGAACCTGAAGTCGAGGTAAAGAAAGAGACAAAATCCCAGAGGTCTTTGTTTGATTTTTAATTGACTGATTTAATATATATGCTTTTTATTTCTTTACCAGCCTGATTATATTCTCCTTGCCCTTGCGTATCTTGATGATCCGTCCTTCATCCTTCATCTTGGCAAGAACGATGCTGATCTTGGACTTTGAAAGCTCGCTCTCTTTAACGATATCAGTCTGGTATGCCTGTCCGCCGAATTTTAATAGGTACCGTTCTATCATTTCCTCATCTCCCAGTATCTCTTCATTGTAGGCAGGAAGACTGGTAAGGGTATGTGGCATCCTGGTTTCGGGAATTGTTTCAACACCATGCACCGGCGCAATCGTACCGGGTTCTGATCTTTCCGCTGCTTGCGATGCCGGTTGCAATTCCTGATTTTCTATGCCCGGTTCATTATTCCCTACCGAGACATCATGTTTAAGCTGCGCCTGAACAATATCTTCTATCCGGATAACGATAGTCTTGAAATAAGCCTCACAGAACTCTCTCTTCCAGAAAATGAACACTCCTGCGCCCACAAGGATCACCAATATCACAATTTCCATCACGAATGAATCCTGCGACATTATCTTATTAGATATCACAAGAGATGGCTCTCCTTTACTGAAGCTGCGGTACATGGTACCATCCCAGATCAACCTGTTGCCATCGCGCCTGTCAAAGCCTGGCGAGGCATTCACGACATCATATCCGGCAGGAATATTCATCACAAGCACGTTATCCGGGGAAGGCGCCATCCCTTCCGGGAATGCATCCCCTATTATGATATCAGAATCATTAATCCGTGAAAAGTTCACCCATTCATAACTTATACGGATCACCCCATACGCATTCGGTATTGCTTCTACCAGATCATAGGTAATATTGAAGTTCCTGACCTTCATGGGGCGACCTGAGTTATTCATAGCTGAAAGCAGTGACCTGTTAATACGTTCGTTGATGTCCGTTGCTTTTTTTTTGCTGAAGTTGCCTGTATCTTTCAGGCCCCAGTTCCATTCGCTTATTGCAGACCTTGATGTTAGCGGATAAAATTTTTCTTCCAAAAACATCGCATTTCCGTTTTCCATAATATCAATTGTGGATCTGCTCTGCTCCTTGGTTATTACAGCCTGGGCTCCGGCTGTCTGTCCCATCAGTATCATGAAAATTAAGAATATACCTGCCCTCATCATCTATACTTGACTTGTTGGCTTTGGTAATAAGATTTTCTACTGTTAGCGCCTTTTATTCATATGGAATTATAACGTTAATATCACTCAAATTCCCGGATACTGACCAGACCATGTTTATAGACAATTATCTTCATCGGTTTTTTCGATTTAATGTCCTTTGTTTCCACTAAAATAAGCTCATACTTATCAAAACCAGTCAATATCCCGGTTATTGTTTTCCCACTCATGGTTTCACAAACAATTACTTTATTCATGAAATCATACAAATACGAATTCTGTGGCTTTTCATCCCTATTTCTTTGTTCTCCAATCATATTAATATCACTCTATCTTTTGGATCAGAAACGAACATCAAGCTCATTGCTAAAACTATGAGTCTCCTCTGAACAATTACTAACCATGTTCGCCTAATTAATAAAATGTTTGATTCATATATACATGATTTATTACTCTGGCAATTAAATAAGGAATTAATGTCCTTATCAGATATCATAATCCGAAAGATCCGCCAGGATGGCGTGATCTCCTTTCGCGACTTCATGGACATGGCTCTCTATTATCCGGGGCTTGGATATTATACTTCCGAGAGAGAAAAGATCGGAAAAAAAGGGGATTACTACACAAGCCCTAACCTGACCCCCGCATTCGGCGAGATGATGGGCGTGCAGCTTGAAGAGATGTGGCGCATCCTGGGTGAAAAGGAGTTCACTGTCGTGGAGATGGGAGCAGGTACGGGACTTATGTCAATGGATGTTCTTGGGTATCTCAAAGGAAAACCTGAATTATCCCGTGACCTTGATTACTGCATCCTCGAAAAAAGCCCTGCTCTGCGAAAAGAACAGCAGGAGAGGCTCGGTGAGAATGCCAGATGGTGCAGTTCCCTGGATGAGCTTTCAGGAATGACCGGATGCATATTCTCCAATGAACTCGTGGACGCATTCCCGGTCCATCAGGTGGTCATGGAAGAGGAACTCATGGAAGTCTTTGTGGATCATAAGGACGGTTTCGTGGAGATACTCAAACCTGCAAAAGATGAACTCAACGATTACTTCACAGAGCTTGGCGTTGTACTTCCTCATGGATTCAGGACTGAGGTAAACCTTGATGCTGTAAAATGGGTCCATGAACTTGGTGAGGTACTTGAAAAAGGATTTGTCATCACGATAGATTACGGTTATCCGTCATCCGAATTATACCAGGAGTACAGGAACAGGGGCACTCTCATGTGTTATTACAGACATACTGCGAACGAAGATCCATACGGACATACAGGAGAACAGGATATCACATCCCACGTAAATTTCTCGGCGCTTTCTCATTGGGGAGAAAAAAACGGACTTGAACTGTGCGGTTTCACAGACCAGGCACATTTCATGATGGGCATGGGGATCGATGAATACCTGAAAAAGTTACAGGAAAAAGACCCGGTGAACTACTGGAAAAAAATGCTTCCAATAAAGACGCTTATGATGGAAATGGGTGAAACTTTCAAGGTACTGATACAGAAAAAAGGAGTGGAATGCAACATCGGGCTTTCATGCCTGAAGTTACAGAGCCACTGGAATATATGAAGCTGTTTATCTTCTGGTTTTCACTGCCTTCTTTGATGTGACGGTTTTCTTTGTTTTGGCTTTTACAACTGTCTTTGCTTTAGATTTCATAACTTTCTTTGGTTTAGCTTTTGCAACTGTCTTTGCTTTAGATTTCATAACTTTCTTTGGTTTAGCTTTTGCAACTGTCTTTGCTTTAGTTTTTACAACTTTCTTCGGTTTGACCTTACCGGGCTTTTTTAATTTTGTTGGAACAAGTTTCACTATTTTTGGCCTCTCTTTCCACCACGATGCTGCTGTGGGTAATCCCTTTGCTGTAGTTACCATATATTTTTCCTCCGTGTATTCTATATTATTATTGTTATACGTAATCAGATTTAAATATATCGGTCAAAAGCCTTAATTATCTTGCATCAAATAATTGGAAATAATGGTGGATGAACAAATTTCAGAGATCATCGAACTGTTGAGAAAAGAAAATCCGCATGTGAGAGTCGCACTTCTGAACTCAAATCCGCTTGAACTCCTCATAGCCACAATTCTCTCTGCACAGTGCACCGATAAGCGAGTGAATGAAGTCACAAAAACACTTTTCAAAAAATACAGGTCTCTGCAGGATTATATGCGGATTTTGAGGGGACGATACCTGAAGGTATGTATGGCGCAGGAACTGTGCGCATCTGGGACAGAGGGGAGTTCATGATCGAAGAAGAAAAAGACGACAGGCTGCTCTTTGAACTGAAAGCTAGTAAAAATGGTTAAAAAACAGGTGCATGGGGATGAATCAGGGGCAATTCCATCACAACCAAGAATATATATATATACAGGTCGTATAGGCAATCTGTCAGTTAGCTTAATAGGTAACTAATAGAGTTCGGGTACATCCCCTCTGTGTGTGCGTCTTTTAGGTTGATTGAATATTAGAACAGAGGGAAAACATTGTTTAATGAAGTAACAGATAAAAACGCTCCTGTCTCAACAGGCGCTGTCCACGATGTAACTATCGAGGGCATAGCCAGAGAAGGGGATGGAATCGCGCGGATCCAAGGGTTTGTAATTTTTGTACCCGGGACAAAAATCGGAGACCATGTCAAGATAAAGATTGAGAAGGTCTTGCGAAAGTTCGCGATAGCAGCCCTTGAGACAACTTAACTATACGGAGATAAATACATGAGCGACGATAGACGTGGCGGCTTCCGAGGCGGAAGTGGCGGCGGTTTCAGACCAAGCGGTCCAAGAGAAATGCACAAGGCAACTTGCGCTGACTGCAAACAGGAAACCGAAGTACCTTTCCAGCCATCCGGCGACAGACCTGTATATTGCAGGGATTGCTACCAGAAACATAAACCGAAGAGATATTGAATTAATAGATGATTTTCAGTAAAAGATATGGGTATCGATATGAAAAATATCATGCCCCAGACTTTTTTATTAGAAAAATAAATTATACGGAGAAATAAATATGGGCGACGATAGAAGAGGCGGCAGCGGCGGTTTCCGAGGCGGAAGAGGCGGCGGCGGTTTTGGCGGTCCAAGAGAAATGCACAAGGCAACTTGCGCTGACTGCAAACAGGAAACCGAAGTTCCTTTCCAGCCATCCGGAGACAGACCTGTATATTGCAGGGATTGCTACCAGAAACACAAACCGAAGAGATACTAATTCATTTTTTTAGATCTCAATATCAATTCCAAAGATAGGGCACCACCGTGCCCTTAAGTTTTTATTATTTGCATGAATGATGCAAACTATAGTTTACAAAAAAACAAAAAATTGTAAACTCTAGTTGTCAAAATCTCAAAATATCCTTGCATCCACCACCACATGCCACACTCCTGGCGAGTATTTCTTGATCCTTCGCGCCTCGATCATCTCCACCTTCCGACCCAGCTTTCCTGCCGCTCCAATTATCCTCTCGACAGGTCGCTGCTCTACAGCTTCAGGCACAGCCTCATGGAAATGAATGATCCCGCCGGGCTTGAGGGAGAGGATGCCATGCTCAAGATATGGATATGCATCCAGATATCCCATGATGACCCGGTCTGCGATCCCGCGCGGGGTAACAAGAGCGCAGTCCCCCTCAACTGGTTCAATAATATTTTCCACCCGGTTCAGCCTGATATTTTCTCTCAGATAACCGGATGATACAGGATTTATCTCTATTGCGATAATCTTCTCTGGTTTGGAATGCACAGCCATTGGTATTGAGAAATACCCGATGCCTGCGAACATATCAACAACCACCTCACCTTTGCCAAGCCTGCTCATCCGCTTTCTCTCAGCAAGGTTGCCCTGTGAGTACATGATACGCATTGCATCGAGCCTGAACTGGCACCCGTTCTCCCTGTGGATAGTCTCTGTTCTCTCACCCGCGATAATTTCCCGCTCCGGCTGCCTCATCTTGCCACTTATACCCCTGTCGAGAAGCACAGTCCTGCAGCCCGGGTACATGGATAATAAGGCTTTTGCGATATCGTTTTTCCGGGTTTCCAGCTCGATGCGCAGTGTGATTATTATCACATCCCCCAGCAACTGCCATCCTGAAGGCAGAAGTTTTTTCTCATTTTCCGGTATATCGAGAATGCTGCCAAGTGTTTTTTTAGGGATATAGAATTCGGGCTCTTCCTGTTCGATCACGGTAAAACCAACCGCTGTATCCGTAACAGGAATTTCGATAAATCCGTTCCTCTTAACAAGTTTTCTTGTCTTATCAACAGTACCTTTTGAGATCAGTTCCTGTCTTACGGTTTCAGCTTCCTCTTCCCTGACGCGGACAGCCTTCATGAATTTCTGACAATGTATAATATATCGCTCAATATGGAACTTGCGGTCTCTATCGAACCTGCGCCCTTTCCGCTGATCGTTATCCTTCCAGCCAGGTCTGTCAGAATGGACGCCACGTTCAGCGTACCGCCCACTGCAAGGGGATGCTTCTTAGGAACAAGTCTGGGCGCCACTGTCAGCGTTCCGTTCCCTGCTTCGCAGATGAGCTTTACTACATAGTTGTTCTTGCTGGCAAGCTCAAGCGCTTCTGGCGTTATCTTCGTTATTCCCGTAACTTTTACGTCGCAATAGGTGGCTTTCTCCCCGAAGACCGAGTTAGCAAGTATTACCAGTTTGCATGCTGAATCAATGCCCTCAACATCATATGTCGGGTTGGTCTCGGCTATCCCCAGTTCCTGCGCCTCTTTCAGCACAAGCTCATAAGGCAGCCTCTCTTCAGCCATCCGGGTAAGTATGTAGTTGGTCGTTCCGTTAAGTATGCCCTCTATCCCGATAACGCGATTCCCTGCCAGTGATTCATGTATAAGATTGAAAATAGGGACTGCGCCGCCCACGGTAGCTTCGTACCTGAAAAACACTCCGTTATCCTCGGCAGCTTCCTTCAATTGCGAGAAGCACAGCGCCAGGGGACCTTTATTTGAAGTGACAACGTGTTTTCCTGAATTAAAAGCAGCAGACATATTGCTCAAGCCGGGCTCACCGTTCTTGATATTGGTAGGTGTGGCTTCCACGACGATCTCATGTTCCACATCGCGGATGATATCAAGTGCGCTCTTATTGCCTTTTGCGACAGTGCCTTTTTGTTTTTTCCTCTCAAGAGCGTCCTCAAGGTCGATCCCCCTGACATTTATCTCACTGCCTTTCGAATCCGATATTCCCACAACGCGAAGGTCGATCCCCTGACCTTCAAGTTTCTCTTTTTTTGACAGGATGGCTCGCGCTACTCCCTGTCCCACTGCGCCGAAGCCGATTATGGATAATCTTATGGTCTTCATGTCGCCCCCTGGTTATGCCTTATGGGTTCTATCATTAGAAGGTCCTTTTTTCTTGCGACTTCGCGCAGTATTTCAAGCGCGTTCTTTAATTCCTTCTCGCCTTCGGCATTGATAACAAGGTATGCGGATGAGGTCTTCTCTATCGCAGGCATGGAAAGCGACAGGTACACGACTTCAGCAAACCCGGTCTTATCTATTCTGTCTATTGTGTCCCCAATATCTGAATGAATGATATGTCCAATGAGCACAACAGAGACAGAAGACCGCAGCCTCTCCTCGCCAACCCTTGCCACCCCGACGCCGCTTTTTTCCAGTCTCCCTATGAGTTCTGCAAGAACGCCCTGGTCTATCTCGAAGGTTATCTGTACTGGTATTGTTCCCCTTGGGGTTTTCTCTTCATGCTGGTGAACCACGCTCATAATATTCCCGTGAAGCTCTGATATCGGCGCAAGAGCAATAACCAGCTGTCCAGGGATATCTTTGAGTTCAAGTGTCATGGAGACGATCATAACCCCTCAGTATGCACAGGTGAGTAATAAGTTTATTTGGTGCCCATGAATTCCCCTGAGAACGAACCAATGCTCTTGAGGTTCACCACCCCTAAAACTATTATAAGAAGCCCACATGCCAGCATGGCTAAACTCTGCATTTTTTCCTTCAGGATCACACCTTCTCCGCTTTTCCATCCCAGCCCGTTAACCGAGATACTGGATGATAGCCCCAGCATTCCTGCGCTCGCACTGGCAAAGTACCAGGGGAGAAAGACGCTTATTATTGAAATAATACCGCCTGCTATTCCCAGATTTTTACCATCAGTTAGAATATTTTTCAACTCCATGGAATTATATGCTTGATTTTATAGTATAAAATTTTTTCGTGACTACACAGTTGGGATTTCATTTTAACTCTATATGGATATTCACGGCTTTTTCGATATCTCTTAAGATCGCATCTGGTATTGTTCCGATTCGCTCCTTGAGCCTCTTTTTATCCACAGTTCTTATTTGATTTGCCTTTACTTTGGAATCGCCTGAAATATTTGCAATCCCTTTCTTCAAAAAAACTTCAAAAGGATACACCTTTCCCACACTTGAAGTAACCGGAAGAACAGTAACAGTATCAGCAAATTCATTGTTAATGTTATTTGAGATCACGACCGCAGGTCTTGTTTTCCCGATCTCCGATCCTTCGATCGGATCAAGTTTGACCCAATACAAATCTCCCCTTCTAATCAATTCCTTCTCCTGATGTTGTATCCCATTCAAGAGAGATTTCTTTGTCTTCTTTTTTTCTTACCTTATATCCTTCAGATAATTCTCTTATAAGATTGGCTTTTTCTTCTCGCTCGATCCGCTCCCTTATAGCTT
>JAHIHJ010000116.1 GCA_018899795.1 Methanobacteriota archaeon | reverse complement strand
CCGGTTGAGATAATGCCCGCAAGTCCGCCCCCTGTTATGACACTGGAGCCGGTCGTTGATTCAATAAATGATCTTACAGCGAGCGTGAACCAATTGCAAAGCCTTATTAAAACAACAGTATTGCCGGTTATTATCCTGATACTTCTTGTCGGGATAGGGATAATGGTCAAAACGGGACAGTAAAATAGTTTGGTTGTTTTCTCTATTTTATTCAGGGATCATACATCAACCGATGAAGCGGACTTTAGAAAGCATATAGCACTCTGGTTCTGGGGATCGGCAACAACTGCGGCATATCCGCCATCTGTTGAAGATTGAATATCTATCAGTTTAACAAAACTGCTGAACTTGCCGTCATCAGGAAAAAGTTCAGAAAGGACATTTTTTGACATATCGAAAAATTCCTCATTGAACTCTGATCCAGGCATATCCGGATAAACAGGCATGTAGATGATTTGTCCTTCTACCAGATCCTGGAAGAAGTGTGTGCCATAGGAAACTTCAGGCGTATGACCGCCTCCCTCGCGCGCAATTTCAACAAGAACGGCAGTCTTATTTATGTCAGCGTAGCCTATATTTACACCAAGGTCAATATTCTTACTACCCCACCTCCCCGGCCCCATTAAAATGAACCTTACCCCATCAATACCAAATCGTTCATTGATCCGACCAATAACTCGCCCCAGCGATTTCTTGATATGAAGTTCATCGATCCTTGTATATACTCTGGGATCTATGTAGACTATGTAGCGAATATCAGTGACCACTCCCCCATTAATGATCTTGTCGGACCTGAATAATATCTTTTCAGGAGGTATATTGGAAGGTATATCAACAGGACCGGTAATTCCCGGGATCTTCATAGTACGACATTGCAGCACATTGATCTTTGTCCTGTTATTTGAATCCACAAATGCTGTAAATTCAATATCAACGGGGTGACCGTAACTCTTTTCAATTATTTTTAACATTTCTCCTATGTTCTCTACAAGATCGGTCTGTTTTATGAGATTGTTGAAGGTTAGAAAAAGATTTTCAGGTAAACTGTCTATAAGTCCGGTGTGTGGATCATAAAGATAATCGTCATTATATACGGATACAAATAATTTAAGGTTGGGATAATCACAATCAGTGATCAGTTCAGAAAAAGGTATTGTCTTGAACTCATTGGCCTCCAGGTCAAGCAAATCGACATCCCACTGGGAATATTTTGTAATTTCCATGCCGATCTCTGGTCTGAGTTCCGGATGACTGACCGCTATCATTCTGGGGTAATCCCTGCCTACCCTATCCACTGCACGGGTACCAAGACCGAATACAAGTCGGATCATTCCCCTTTCAGGGTCTATGCGAGGAGTCCAGGCATAAAGATTTTTCGAAAATGTCACTCCAGCAAGGGTCGGGAAGAAATAATGTTTAAAAGGAATGCCGGATACTCGCTGCACAAGGATAGCCATCTTTTCATCAGTATCTTCAATGCCATGTACCTTTCTGTATGAAAGAGCATCAGGATTTAATGCACTTGCATATACAAGCTTTACGGCACGCATAAACGCTTCCAGTCTCTCCTCTGGATTTCCTTGATTAGTGCAGAATTCGCTTCGGTATTTTCCTGCAAATGCATTGCCAAAACTGTCCTCCAGCAAACTGCTGGACCTTACGATTACGGGCGCCTGTCCGAAATAGTCTATCAGGTTACGAAACTCCTCTATGATCTCTTCCGGAAATTTTCCTGCAAGAAAACGCTTTTCCACCTCTTCGAACATTTCATTTGTGATCCTTGAGTCCTCAGATATCTGTAACCTCAGACGAAAAAGGTCGTTATTAACAAGATACGTGAAAAATACGTCCGATCCGATATAAAACGAGTCGTGCGGCTCCAGGATCTTTGAGAATTTATGGTGTTCACCATCCTTCATGAGAACACTTCTTGCGATCAACATGCCAGCCGCTTTTCCTCCGATCCTGCCGGATCCGATCATCCTGTCTCTAATATTAAAAAGGTCAGCAAGGGTCAGATAATGGTCAGCAAGCTTATTAAACAGGGCATGATTTCCTATTATCATCCTTGAAAGTTCCTGTTTAAGCGCAATTATTTCTGGAGATAAGGACTCCTCACCTGTTTCGTAATACTGTGTAAGTTTTTTATATACACTGTCCCATGGAGCTATCATACTGGCGCTTCCAGGGACTTTCCTATGTTGGATGGTGGAAACCGCGGCTGCTTCCCCGCTACTTAACACAGGCACGAGCTTTCCATCAGAAAAAAAATGCGGTAAAAACATCTGTGGCGAATAGCGGTCATAAACTTTTAAAGGATGCAAATATGCTCTGGATTCCAAACGATAGACATCGATCAATATCTGAGTTGTATCCCGTATACTGGCAACTGCAGAATGACTATGCTTACCCCTTGTCAACGCAAAAAATGCGATCGTATCAAGTTCGAACAGGTAAGGACAGGTTATCAAAAACATAAAAAACCTGTTTGCCAAATTTCTCAATTATTCTGTGCACTTCACTGCTGAAAAAATCAAATCCCTTACCAGGATCAACTGGAATAATATCCAGATATTCCATCGGTTGGAGTATCGGTTCATGAGGAGCAAAACTGATATAAACACATTTATAACCGTCCCTGATGCCCT
>JAHIHJ010000115.1 GCA_018899795.1 Methanobacteriota archaeon | reverse complement strand
CATAGTATATAAAGTATAATTTTTTTTAATTTGTGCAAATTTCTGGTTTTGATAAAGCCAGGTTTTAGGCATTATGAAAAAGTTTGACTATGACTTCAATATTGCCTCATCCATACTCCCGCTCCTGAATCCCATAATATCCAGAGTAACATAGGCAAACCCCAGATATTTTAACTTCGAAGCGACAGCAGCGCGCATTTCCAGGAATCGCGGCATCTCTTCAGGCATTATCTCGATGCGCGCGATGCCGCCGTGGTCTCGCACGCGCACCACTTCAAACCCCATCTTTCGAAGATACGCCTCGGCTTCACCTACCCGTTTCAGCGCCTCGCGGGTTATCGCCTGACCATAAGGGAAACGCGAGGAAAGGCATGCCATTGATGGCTTATCAGCGACCGAGAGCTTGAGCTTGCGAGCCATCTCGCGTATCTCTTCCTTTGTCACACCAAACTCGATGTACGGATTGTATATGTCTTCCTCAGTGACAGCCCTGTGACCGGGTCTATGCGCTTTCAGGTCAGAGTAATTCGTTCCCTCGATAATGGTATTTATACCGCCCTGTTGTGCTATTTTTTTTAATTCCCTTATCAAACCTTTCTTGCAGTAATAACATCTGTCAACAGGGTTCTTTGCGAACTCAGGCTCTTCGAGTTCGTCATAAAAAATAACCATATGCCTGATCCCTATCTCTTTCGCGACCCTTTTTGCGCCATCAAGCTCCCCAGGCGCCAGCGTAGGAGCGTCTGCTGTTACAGCGAGCGCTTTATCTCCCAGCGCCCTGTAAGCGAGTGCGGCAAGCACGGAGCTATCCACGCCGCCTGAGAACGCAATGAGGGCGCTGCCTTTATCTTTGAGGGTTTTTAAAATGGACTGCATCTTATCGTCGATAGACATTGGGGATTAGAAGGCTCCAAAAAGATGTAAGGGTTTCTACGGACAAAAATCAGCATTATCTGGATATTTGATTTCTTTAATAAATAAACCCGAACTTCCGTCATACCATAGCTCATAAAAAGGCTGGGGTGTTTCACTGGAAGAAGTGTTCGTCATTCGTACTTTTATTATTGCTGAATTATCATGCACTTCCCAGGCAAATGCCTTATTCCATTTTGTGAAAAATGCCCCTGAGGTATATTCATTACTGAAAGCCAGACAAGGATATTTTTTGGCTGTATATTTCCCGGCTTCATTAACCAGGAAGCCATGATACTGGACTTTACTCAAAACTGAATAAGAACTGACTTTAACAGCTTCTTTAGGTCCTCGATAACCGAGTTTACCGTATTCTGAAGCAGGCAAAGTGGTATTAACCCCTTTCACCCGTACAATATGTTCTAATTCATCATTTGTGAAATTTCCCAGTAATGGAACAAAATTTTCAAACCGAGAATCCCAGATCTGATATTTTGGTCCACATCCTTCAGGAATATCACATTCAGTGCTGGTTATAATTAGCATCCCAGTTAAGGTTGTACTTCCTGCTTCATCAGCTCTGTATGGATAAAACTCAAGGCTCGTATTCGAGCTTCCGACTTTGATGTTCAGATTCCCCATCAGATTGATCACGCGATCAGGCGCAAGTTCAATTGGCACTCTGTTCCTGAGTTCTATAATTCCGTTATTGTCAGAGGTCACCTCCATTATGCCGAAAATGCCGCCGGGTTTGATTTCAATCGTATTCTGCGACCTGAGCCACCCATACTTGAAAGCGGCGCCATCGAGCTTGAAACCAGAAAAATAAACGATTACAATCGGAGTGCTGTTCTGTTCTATCTGATATGTGTACAGTTTTTCAATATAAGGCCCCAGAATCACATCGCTGATCTTATTTCCATCCCTTATTAGAATGAACCAGGTCTGAGGAACCCCTGCCTTTATTTCTACTGAATTGACAAAAATACTATACCCATCACCCAGATTCCATGTTTCTAAAGGCCGCATCAGGCTCTCATCAAATTCATTCTGTTCCAGGATTATCTTTGCAATCTTTTTCTCCGGTAAAAGCACATATTTTTCCCCCACCCAACCAATCGCTGAATAATAGCCATTCGTACCAGCCGGAGTTCTATTTGCATTTACATAGACTTCGTAATTTAAAGTTATAGATTTAGTAGAATATATCAGGTTATGTTTATCTATCACCCTGTGGCTATTGTTCAGCAAACTCTGATCTATCGTCAGGGTTTCAGTGGAAACATTCTCCTCCTGGTCACGCCAGAATCCCGGGAAATTCATGTAATCCCATTTCTTCGTTAAGATCCCTGCTGATTCGGTAAATTTCTGACCAGGTAATATTTCGATGGCAGTATCAGAATCAGTGGAATCAATGTTAATCACTATAGCTGCCTCCGGTTTCTCTTCTATGAGGGATCCGTTCACGTTCGGAGTGGAAGGTGTTTGAAGATTTTTCTCAGTATCAATACAGCCTGAAATAAAT
>JAHIHJ010000114.1 GCA_018899795.1 Methanobacteriota archaeon | reverse complement strand
CAGATAAAGAAAAAATTTTTGAAGTTTTAAAGGATTACTATTCCAAAGATGATAATACAGATCGGCAAATTTCCAAGTGGGCAGATATTATAATGCTATTTTTTGAGATTAAGCACGGAGATAAAGTAATTATATATGATAAGAATTTTCATGTTAATGCAACAGCAGAAGTTATTGGCGATTATGAGTTTGACGATGATTTTGAGTATCCACATGTAAAAAAAGTTAAATGGTTAAAGATTTTCGATGAACCATTGAATATAAAACCTGTTAAAAACAAACTTGAAAAACATATTGCGGGTCCACCTACGGTTATTAAATTGACAAAAAATGATTGGGATATTATTAATGATCATGCTACTGGGAAAAATGAAAAAAATGGAGTGATTGGAGAAAATGCAGGTATGTATAAAAATCTAAATTTAATTCTCTATGGGCCACCTGGCACAGGTAAAACATATGAAACCATAAACAAAGCACTTGAAATTATCCATCCCGATAATAATTATTGCTCCGGTAAAAAAAGGCCAGAGCTTATGGACGAATTTAATAAACTTCTAGAAAGAAAACAAATCAGGTTCATAACTTTTCATCAGTCTTACTCATACGAAGATTTTATTGAAGGCATTAGGCCAGAAAGTAAACCTAATGGTACAATTGAATATCCTGTTAAAGACGGTATTTTCAAACAAATGTGTTTTGAAGCTGCTTATGAATTAATCACAACCAAAATTAAAGCCGATACAGATATTGGATATGAAACTAAGAAAGCACACGTTTTGGATAAGCTAAATACGAATGACTTTGAAACCGAAACTGCTTCACCTTATATTTTTATTATAGACGAAATCAACCGAGGAAACATCTCTAAGATATTTGGCGAGCTTATCACCCTGATAGAAGACGACAAAAGATTTGGGGCCGAGAATTGGCTAAAAACTACACTTCCTTACTCCAAAGAGATATTCATTGTTCCGTCTAATCTGTACATTATCGGCACAATGAACACTGCTGATCGCTCCATTGCTCTCTTGGATATCGCTTTGCGCCGCAGATTCACCTTCGAAGAAATGATGCCCGACCTGAAGCTACTTGATGAAATCTCAATCGATGGAATTAATTTAGCAGGTTTGCTTAAAAATCTCAATTATAACATAACAGCACTGATAGATAAAGATCATCAAATTGGACACAGTTACTTTATGAAGCTCAAAGGACTGGAAATTGAAGAAGCAAAAAACAATTTAATTTCAATATGGTATAAAAAAATTATACCGCTCTTGCAAGAGTATTTTTATAATGACTGGGAGCGCTTATCTCAGGTTTTGAATAAAGGATTCATTTTGAAGGAAAAAAATCGATTAAAGGGAAATTACTTATGCAACGATATTTATGAAATCAAACATTTTGAATATGACCAATGGGAGGATTTTAAACACAATTTAGAATCCATAATGGCAGAGGCACAAGAATACAATGAAGAAAATTCAAATGAATAAACTGCACAACAAATCTGCGTTTATCTGCGGTTAAATTTTCGAGTTCATCAACCATTATTTGAATATCCAGAAAATACGACCATATAAAGGAAAGAATAAAATGACCGAAATGCTCGACACCCCCCGCGTACTCATAGCAGGAGATCGCTCCTCAGCCGGAAAGACCACCATCTCTATTGGCATAATGTCGGTGCTGCGGGATATGGGGTATAAGGTACAGCCTTTCAAGGTGGGACTTGACTTCATCGACCCGAGCTACCATACGGAAGTTACGGGCAGGTATTCGCGAAACCTTGACGGCTACCTGATGTCGGAGGGGGCACTGCGGGAGGTATATTCCCACGCAGTTAATGGCGCTGATATCGCAATCATTGAGGGCGTTCGCGGGCTTTATGAAGGGCTTTCTGCCACAAGCGATATCGGGAGCACGGCGCAGATAGCCAAGCTGCTTGACTGCCCTGTTATTCTTGTCATCAATGCGAGAAGCATAACACGAAGCACGGCTGCGCTTGTTTCAGGGTATAAGTCGTTCGATCCTGAGGTAAATATTGTCGGAGTGATACTGAACAACATCGGAAGCAGCAGGCACGCTGAGAAAGCCAGGGAGGCTGTCGAGACTTATTCCGGTACTCCGGTCATCGGTGAAGTACCTCGCAATGATTCCATGAAGATCTCGATGCGGCATCTCGGTCTGATCCCCGCGCTTGAAGGAAGGCGTAAGGTAGCTGGTTTTGATGAGAATCTCGGAATGATAAAGAATATTATCAGGGAGGGAATCGATATTGACAGGTTCATATCAATGGCAGGCAAAGCGAAACCGCTTATCAAGCCGAAAGAGGATATTTTCAAACCATCATCCTCAGGCAGCAGCGTCAGGATCGGCGTGGCGCTGGATGAGGCTTTCAATTTTTACTATCGCGATAACCTTGACCTGCTTGAACTTGCAGGCGCTGAGCTTGTTTATTTCAGTCCTGTGAACGACAGCGCCCTTCCACAGGTAGATGGTCTGTATATCGGCGGCGGCTACCCTGAATTATTCGCGCAGGAACTTGAGGACAATGAGAGCATGAGAAACGCCGTCCATCAGGCTTCTGCCGAAGGATTACCTATATATGCAGAATGTGGCGGGCTCATGTACCTGACGCAGGAAATAAAGACCGATATTATCGGGACTGGAAAACATCATATTGCAGAGATGGAAGGGGGAACTTTCAGCATGGTCGGGGCTGTCCCGGGTAGAACGCTGATGGGTCATAAGCGCGTGGTGAGCTACAACGTTGGAAGTTTTGTGATCGATAACGTCATAGGAAAAGCCGGGGCTTCATTCATTGGGCATGAATTCCACCATTCAGAGATCGTAGATATTCCCGATGATGCCGCATTTGCCATAAAGCTTGAACGGGGAACCGGCATAAAGGGAGAGCTTGACGGCATCCTTGTGCAAAATACCATGGCAGCGTACGCGCACCTGCATGCAGCATCATATACCGGGTTTGCAAGTTCGTTCACTGGATTCTGCAGTAAATGAGCGCTTGCATCATGATAACATAAGTCATGAAAGCATAAGTCGTTACAACATAAGTCATGACAGTATAAGAATTGACATTATTAAATTAAACCAACAGAAAAATATATATAATAACCATGGTAATTATCATAAGAGTTCAAAAAACAGGGAAAAATGGTACAGGATTTTCTGGCAGGGATGACTATTCCAGGCATCCTGCCGGATTATTTAAAAATAGCATGATCATTTAAAGGTTGAAGGAGCAAAAATATATGAATAATGCAATAACCGGAATAAAGACCACACGGCGCAGTTTTCTAAAAGGCGCTGTTGCTCTTGGTGCGGCTGCCGCGATCGGAAACTATGCAGGGATAACTAAATTCACTCCCGCAAATCTGTTCCAGACCGCGCGCGCGGCTGCGGCGGGAGAAGAAAAGCTTGTGAAAACCATCTGCCCCCACTGCTCTGTCGGATGCGGGACACTTGGCAAGGTCGTGGATGGCGTGTTCGTGGGTCAGGAGGCATGGGCAGACAATCCACTCAATCTCGGCGGCATGTGCTCCAAGGGAGCGAGCATCAAGGATATAGTAGTCTCTGAGAGGCGTCTAAAGTATCCAATGGAAAAGAGCGGCGGCGCATGGAAGCAGATCACCTGGGATGATGCGATAAACAAAATAACAGGCAAGATGAATGAGATCAGGGAAAAATACGGTCCTGACTCTGTAATGTTCCTTGGTTCTGCCAAAACCACACTGCATGAGGTTTATCTCCAGCGCAAATTCGCAGCGTTCTGGGGCACAAATAACGTAGACCACCAGGCAAGGATATGCCATTCAACGACTGTTGCCGGACTTCTGAATACCTGGGGGCACGGGGCACAGACAGATAATTATAACGACCTGCGTCATTCAAAATGCCTTTTCTTCATAGGTTCAAATGCTGCGGAAGCGCATCCTGTTGCGATGCAGCATGTATTGATCGCAAAAGAGAGGGGCGCAAAGATCGTTGTCGCAGACCCCAGATTTACAAGGACAGCATCAAAGGCAGACCTGTATATCAGGTTCCGTCCTGGTACTGATATCCCATTCATCCTTTCAATATGCAATGTGATAGTCAATAACAAGTGGCACGATAAGGCATTCATCGATGCAAGGACACACGGGTTTGATGAATTCTGGAACGTTTGCAAGGACTATACGCCTGAAATGGCAGAGGACATCACCTGGGTCCCTGCAGATAAGGTCAGGGAGTTGGCTAAGATCTTTAAGGATAACGGACCCATGGCTATCCTGTGGTCAATGGGCGGCACCCAGCATTCAGTAGGGAGCCAGAACATCAGAAGTTACGCTATACTCCAGTT
>JAHIHJ010000113.1 GCA_018899795.1 Methanobacteriota archaeon | reverse complement strand
GTGCCTTATCCTGAAAATCGCCTGCGTGTACGGGCGCCTGACGTCCATGAACCTGGCATCAAGCCTTGTATCAAGGTCAGCGTCCACTTTACCCGTTGTATCCATGGGCAGCGGAGAGTCAGCTTTGCCAAGCACAGTAACAGATGTGGGGACAAGTTCATAGCCGTTAGGGGCTTTTGCTTCCTTTTTCACAGTACCTGTGACCGCAACCACCGATTCCCGGCTTAAGTTCCGCACCACATCAAGTACGTCCTTATCTATCGCTTTTTTGAAAAGCGTAACCTGTACCATGCCTTCCCTGTCCCTGACCACCAGGAAAGTAATGCCGCCCAGGTCGCGGATCTCGTGCGCCCAGCCACATATAGTAACGCTGTTCCCGTTCATTTCAGGTGTTATCTGTGTTGAATAATGAGTTCTTATCATGAATATCCGCGCTCTTTAATGAATAATCCCAATTATTAACTTATGCATTTGGAAACATTTTATTTTCATTCTTCTGCTCATTTTTATCTCTCATAGCCCGGATAAGAGGTTCCACTACGGACGAGCCTATCCTGACCAGGGCATCTGCCACACCATCACGCACGTACTCGTTCCTGTCCTTCAAAGCATAGATAAGGGACACTACGGCTGGCTCGCCTATCTTAACAAGTATCCTGGATATGTCTTCCCGGATATATTCAGCGCCATCCCTCAATGCATCGATCAGCGGTCCCACTGATGGTTCTCCAATCTTTTCAAGAGCTTGTGCAGATCTCCACCTGATATCCCAGTCTTCATCTTTCAGCGTCTGGATAAGAAATTCTACCGAGGGTTCCCCTATCATGACGAGTGATTCAGCAGCTTCCTCCCTTATGTCGGGAAATACGTCCCTCAGTGACTGGATAAGCGGCTCTACAGCTCTTTTATCCTCTATCTTTCCGAGAGCTTCTATTGCTTTCTTCCTTACTTCCAGGTCCGCGTCCCTCAGGGATGCGATCAGAGGCATTACTGCACTTTTGTTCCCGATCTCCCCCAGCGCTTGCGCCGCTCTTTTCCTGACATACTCATTGCTGTCTTTCAGGGCGTTTATGAGAACTCCTACTGTCTTTTTATCATCTATCTTTACAAGAGCTTCTCCCGCTTCTTCCCTGACATATTCACTTGCATCTCTCAAAGCATGGATCAGTGGCTCTGCCGCCATTTTGTCCCCTATAGCGCCAAGCGCCCTGGCGGCTTCTTCCCTGACATACTCGCCTCCGTTCTTCAGAAGCGCTATAAGAGGTTCTACCGCCCTATGATCGCCTATCTTCCCGAGAGCACAGGCTGCATGTTCCCTGACAACATCGCTTTCATCATTCAAAGCTGAGATAAGAGGTTCTATCGCTCTTATGTCACTTATCTTTCCGAGAGCGCGGATGACATGTTCCCTGACAACCTCTTTTTCATCATCCAAAGCAGCTATAAGGGCTTCAACCGCCCTTTTATTTCCTATGTCTCCAAGAATTTCAACCGCTCTTCTTCGGATGTCCTTATCTTCATCATTCAAAGCCAGTATCAAAGGTTCTATCGCCCTTTTATCCCCTATCCTTGCCAGCGCCTCTACGGAATTCTTTCGCAATTGCAGGTCATTTTTCCGTTTTAATATCTCAATCAGGCTTTTCAAATCTGTTCTCACCTCCATTTCATCCATATTTATATGCCGTAAATACCGAATATCTCATACAATTTTAATAATTTATACAGTGAATAATCGTTTTAAGATAACATAAGCTATCTATCAATATCCCATCAATAACATGGTGTATATATCTCTGTTGTTTTATCGTGAATATCATCGGTCGAATTAAACCGGAGAATTTACTGCGAAATGTATTTAACTAATTAAAGAATTTAACATATCCTGAGGAGTAAAGATCATGGAACCAAAAGACGGCACTTTCTATCCCCTGATAATACTATTTTTCATCCTCGGTCTTGTGATAGGGTATGTGATACATCAGCCGGGAACTGAAATCAGGTATAATAACAACACCATAGAAGTTCCAAAAATAGTTGAAAAGATAGTTGAAACGACCGCATCCCCGACTTCAACTGCCTCAACCCCTGCGCCAACATCCACCCAGGTTCCTGATTTTGAAGTTAGAAATTTTGACCCTGAAAAGGATAAGCCAGAACGAACCATTGAACTTGTAAACTGGCAGGCAATGCCGGATCAAATATCAATTCGCCCAGGGCAGATCGTATTGATCAAAGTAGTTAATTATCCTGAGCAATCACCCCCGAATTTTATAATGGATACATATGAAAGGAAACTCGGCACATCAGGCATGATCGTTATTACATTCAATAAAATAGGGACATACGAATATAAAGCGATCATACCTAACGAAGACAAGAGCATACTTCCGAAGACTTATGCCAAAGGTTCAATAAGGGTATATTAAGGATAATAGTTCAATGCTCCCAGCGCATTGATTATCTGAGGTTCGTCAGGTATAAGGACATCGATGTTCATAACGTCCCTTAAGGCAGCGACCATTCCTTTATTTTTTACAGTTCCGCCTATTAGAACGACCTTCTGCGTCTGTGGTATCATATGGGATATCCTGCGCGCAAAAGCATAATGCATACCTGCTATTACTTCTTCTTTTGAATAACCTGCTACAAGCTGGGATATCATCTCTGAAAGCGCGAATACCCCGCATGTGTTGTTGATATCAGGAACGCGCTTTGCTATCGCATGCATTGAACCAAGTTCATTAAGCTCGATCCTGAAATAATTTGCCACGAACTCAAGGAAAGCACCAGTTCCCGCGCTGCATTTGTCGTTTATGACAAAGTTATTATTCCTGACGTCAATGACCTTTGTATCCTGCCCCCCGATATCCACAATGACCTGTGCATCCGGAAAATAATGCCTGACACCGTAAATAGCAGCTGTTAATTCCGTGAGTGAGGCGCGATGGGGCACTGATTTCCTGAAATACCCTGTTGAAATTATATCATCGCCGTCTATCCCTTCTACCAGTTCCTTCCAGTTGTGAGTAGAAGTTATGCGGAATTTTACATCCCCGTTTTCGATCCATACCATTTTTGCAGCAGTGCTGCCTACATCCAGTCCGATCATAAACCGACGCCCCGCTTTAAATGGCACAGGTGTATGCTGCGCATACCCCTTATATTGATCAAACTTTTGCAAAGTTTAATCATATTCGATCAAGCATCTCCCTGAAGGCTTCAAGCCTCAGTTTTACCTGCTGCGGGGTATTTCCGGGCAGGTCTCCCTGTATTGTCAGCAGGGGATAATCGAGTTTTTCCCTTAATACTTCGTCCTCAAGCATATGGTGGCATGCGAACTGCGTATAATGGATCACTCCATCCACTCTTCGTCGTTTGAGTTCTTTTTTGAGAAAGTCTATCCTGAACTCAAGAGGTCTTGCAAAGGTATAATCGCAATAATCCCGCGCTATTTCCTGTACATCACCACCCCCGTGCCTTATGAACTCATACGGGAGTTCATCGAACACTATCTGAAGATCGAGTGATTGCGCAGTCTCATGAAAGTCATGAAATATCGGAGGGACTCCTATCAGCGCAACCCTGTTCCTGATGTCAATATCCTTTTCTTCCAGAGCAGATATCGCCCTGGAAAATCCTGCAGGGTCGCCTGCAAGATCACTGAAAGATATCAGGATACTGAACGCATCACTCGATGAGAGTTTCCCATTGCATCTTTTTTTATCTAACAATTGCCCCTGCTTTTTCAGTTCCCCTATCTCCTTGAATTTTTCAGGGGATTTGATGCCTCCAAGAAATCGGGAAAGCCTGTGTAATTGCGATTCCATATAAGACGTGTCCCCATCGAACGGATAGAAGAAAAAGTGAGTTGGTATCCCGCTCATTGCCGCTTTCTGCCCGTCCACAAGGGCATTATGGCAGTCTCCTCCCGCAACTACGACAAGAGAATCTACATTTATTTCTTTTTTAACAAGCATATCCTTCCAGATCGCTGTCCATGCGCACAGCTTGTTTCCAGGGTATTTTTTTGATGCAGGTATGACGTTATTGACATCAAAGGGCGCCACGCCGCAGGAAAATATCAGTTCAGGGGGAACGAGGGCTGTTATTCCGATCTTTTTCACAGGGTTCCTATTGCTAATGGTAAATTTATGGTTTTGCATGAATGTTTTTTCGCACAATGTTTATATATTTAAAATTACTAATTAATATTATAATTTATGGAACATTATGTTAACTCAGGACCCTGCTCACAATCTAAACTGCCAGAGGCGCTTTACCTGCAAGGCAGTGAAATGCCCTGATTCATTCGAAGCATTAAGAGACCGCGATTGCCATGTGGACAGGTTCAGCCGTTATCAGCCCCCCAGTGATATATGGTACAGGAAGAACTGGGAAGAGGTCAACAGGATAACATGGAGGGAGGTATTCGTGCTCAAGGAAGCATGGCTTTATGTACTGTATTTAATTACCCTTACCGTATTTATATATCTGGCGCTATTGCTGGGAAAAATTCTGTTCATTTACCGATATTATTGAGTTCGTACCTGAGTTCCCCAAGGGTGGATGTGCGTTCTGCGAACGCATTGTGGCGGTGGATGCTTTCCTCGTTGATCTGTTTTATTATGATAATTGAATCGTCCGGCAGTTCAGGGAACTCCTTCACTACCTTTTGAGCCATATCCCGGACGCAGTCCTCAACGAATTTAGGATTTTTATGCGCCCGTTCTACAACAGCCGCTTCATCTGTTCTTTTCAACAGTTCGAACATCTGCGAACTCATGGAGTTCTCTATTATATTTATTATCCTGTCAAGTGAAACGAAATTGGCGTCCTGTACCTCGATGGATATGATGCCCCTGCCTCTCTGGTTATGCGTGGGCATGGGTACACGGTTCAGGAATTTCTTTATAATATCTCCCTCAACACCGAGCGTTTTTAATTCCTTTTTGGCTTTATCACGCATTATTTCCTGGGCGCAGGGACATGCAGTTATACCGAGCACTTCAGCGCCTATCATCTTTCTTACTGTCAGGTCGTTATTTCTTATGGCTCTTGCTTCTGCAAAGATGTTGACAACTTCCTGGCAGCTTATCTTTGATATGGGGGTTTCCCGCTTAACGACGTATTCTGCCCTCATCCTGACCTCAGCGTTCAGGGCGTATTCGTGCCTGTCGATAAGCCTTTTTGAGACTTCACCGCACAGGTCCTCGATCTCATATACAGGCGATTTTATCATCTGTTCAAGCACTTCGTCTATCGCTTCAAAGTTCCTTGACAGGTTGGCGCCTTTCCTGTCAGATGGCAGGTCAACAAAGATATCGAATGTAGATACCAGCACGATAGGGCGTTTGTCTTTTCGCGCTACCTCAACAAGTTTCTTAACGTCTGTGACCCCTACTCTTGTTAAAGTAATGGGGATGTCAGGCAGGTTTGCCTGGATATCGGGCAAGTGTACAACAGGAAGTTCCATTTTTAATCTCCAGAAAGTATGAAGTATATAGCAGTATATGGTTACTTACGGACTGATGCTGATAATAAGGGATAAGCTTTTCGAAAAGTTGAGATTGTACAAAAGTCAAGTTATTTAAGTTGTTGTGTCTAATTTCCCTGCCCGGGGTTTGAACAGGGGCGGCGCCAGGGTACTGCTCGTCTTATTTTATATTTTGCCGGACTCCTGCGCTCGCAGGCGGACAGCGAGAGGCTGATTCGGGCGGTTGTGGGGAGGATGCTGGCGGGTGCAGTAGTGCAGAGCCTGGCGAGAAATAATAGAAATTATTAAGACATGTAATACATATCCAGACTCAAATGGTCGATTGGAAACAAATAGAGATTATAACCGATCTTGATGCTGAAGCCCATATAAGGAAGCATGGGGTAAGCATATCTGAGGTTTTCAATGTCCTCAATGGAGTGACCTATTCTCGCAAGACCAGCAACGCAGGGGAGATAAGATATACAGTACTTGGAGAATCTTTTGGAAGGGTCATGATGGTGGTATTAGTACAGCAATCATCCCAAAGCTTCTATCTGCTTACTGCCTACGAACCAGCGGATGGGTATAAAAAGTTATATAGGGAAAGATGCAAAACATGAATATAATGAAAAAATATTCTCATGAAGAGAGAGAAACAGCAATAAAAGAGATAGAATCTGCGCCGATCAAATCTGAAGATTGGGAAGGTCCGCATGAAACGAAGATTACTTCTCTTAGATATGTTGATGATGTGGCTCGTAGAAAAAAGAAAGGGTTTTTATCCGAATTATTTGGGAAAATTAAATCTATTTTACATCCTGCCTGAGTCTATAGTGGGCTCATATGCAACAGGGGAAGTGAATACGTTAAGTCTTTTTTCAGAATCATTTGCCATTGCATAAAGATACTAACTGTAATCTACTCCATACCTCAAGTTCTCGATCCACGCTTCCACATCCATACTCCCAGCATCACCGCAATCGCGCCTGCCGCCTCCAGGAACGGCGCCTGCTGAGGCTCAGATGAAGTGCCGGTAGGTGAGGGCTGTGCGGCGCCTGTGGTCTGTGCGGGGGAGGAGCCTGGGTACTGCTCGTCGAGGATGTAGGGGTTGACGATGGTGAATTGGATGATTTTTTCTTTTTTAGTTTTGGTATCATAAAACTTTATGAAAATATTAATTGGCGCATTTCCATTTTTCCAAGCGCCATTCGGGATTACTGTCCAGGTATAGGTTTTTGACCAACCCGATTCTATGTTTAAATTATCTATCCTTTCATCCTGTTTACTCGGTCCACTTGAAACATCATAAGCCTTAGTGCCTCCTGTTTCTGTTAATGCAACAATAACATGTCCACTAATTTTTGAAGTCACTTCAATTTTAACATCTGATGGCTCTCCGATCCTTAATTTAATTCCCTCTACAGTTTCAATAGTCGCATTTTTGCCATTGAACCAAGCATTAACAGTCCCATAATCATTTTCTTCCGCTAATGCAATTTGGGAAATAGAAAACAATACCGCAAAAGTCAATATTAATATTCTAATTTTCATTATTTCACCTTATATCCTTCAGACTCTTCAATTGGATTCAATGAATTCTTATCCCCTACTCCTATCAATTTACCCGGAGGTACAGCTATAAAAGTCCCTGTTGTAAAATTGAATTTAATTGGCATATTGTTTCCAATAGGCAAACCTGTTATTGAATCCATAACACCAAAGTCCTGTTTTCTTACATACACCTGTGCCTCATGCCCAAAAATCGGATTGGGATGCACTTCATTATCAGCATCTATCAACTCAAACTTTACGAACTCTCCTTCCACGTCTATCGACCACAGATTGAACGTTGTAATCCATGGATTAAGTGTAGGCAGGACATGTATTCCGGTCTGACCTAGCAAATTATTATTCCTGACTTTCAACGTGTACAACCTTGGATTTGATGGATGAGGCTTATTATCACTAAGATAATCCGGTTCCTGGTTCACCACAAGCGTCACGCTCTCATTCCACGCCTCAAGCTCCTCATCCGGATACACATTCCCTTCATCGTCAGTATGATACGCCCTCATAGTCAGTCCGAAAGGAAGATACATCCCTTTGGATAAAAGCTTTGCTCCATCCCTGTTCGCCTGCATCACCTTATCAGGTTCGGAAAAATTCTTCCTTATCTCTCCATTGATCATATCGCTTCCACTTGTGAACTTCTCGTATATCTGATACTTCACCTCATCCACATACCATTCACGCACAATCGAAATAAGCTTCGCGCTCGTGGAATTATACAGCCCACCGCTGAAATATCTCTCTTTATCCACATATCTCGTCTCATTC
>JAHIHJ010000112.1 GCA_018899795.1 Methanobacteriota archaeon | reverse complement strand
TTACCTTCTTCTTTTAGATAATACTTGCATTTCTCATTCTGACATATTACGTTGATTTCTCCACGGGGTCGAACCATATTTATCACAAATATGGTGTATGATTCTAAAGTATATTAAGTATCGTAATTCAGGACATTGCCAGAATTTGACGAGAACCTGATTAGTGTTGTGCTTTTTGGTTCAAGTTCGAGTGGCAATGCCACCAAAAGATCTGATTTAGATTTCATTATCATAGTTAATAGAGATTTCAGGGAAGAAATTATTCGGAACTTGAGGCTTGATTTTCTAATGAAATTCAGTAAAAAGATCGATACGATCTGTCTTACGAGGAAAGATGCCATGGCTAACTTCGAAGGAATATCACCTTTATTTGCAACATTGGTTCTTGGAATAAAACTACTTTATGATAAAGGTGGTTTTTTTGAAAAAGAGTTCAAGAAACTTACAAATAAAATTAGAGAAACAAAAATAAAGTATTATGAAGGAGATAAACTTTGGGACCTCCAAAAGATATGTTCAGAGATTTCGCTTTAGCTTTTTGGAAGACAGCTAGAGACGATATAGGGAGAGCTGAAGATGCAATGGGGGAAAAAGCGTATTCTTATGTCGTTTTTCATTCTCAGCAATGCGTTGAGAAAGCGGTGAAGGCGCTTTTGGAGATGAAGGAAATTTTCTCAAGAGACCATGATATTTCTGATATTTTTACTCTATACATTCTGAAACCTGAAAAAGTCGAAAATCAACGTAAGATATTCTATGATATTCTTGATTCGCTGGAGTGGTTCAAGGGGAAATGGAGCGCATCCCGATATCCATTCATCAAGGGCGGGAAAGTGGTGACTCCATCCGAAGACTTTACGGAAATTGAAGCTTCGTTGGCTTTGTCGAGAGCCAGGTTTGTTTTCAGTGAAATTACATCCCTGCTGAAGAAGGAGTATATGCTCGATATTATAGATTGAAATTATTATTTCGATAAATATCTGGCGCTTCACATCGCAAAGCCCATCTCATAAATTATATCAAAGAACTTCTGCCGGAACTCCATATCCCCCACATCCCCAGCACCTCATCCATCAGTAATATCTCAGGATCCGTCTGTATCGCAGTCGCAAAAGCAAGCCTCACCTGCATCCCAGAAGACAGATTCTTAAGTTTCGTATCCTCAAAGTGCTTGAGCCCTGAGAACTCAAATATCTCTTCGAGTTTATCATCGATCTCACGGTCAGATAGACCCATCACTGTGCCGTACAGATAGATATTTTCCTGGTGAAATTGATGTTTTTCAGGGCTTCGAACTCTTCGTATCCCTTCTTGCCATCGAATAGACCGGTAAGATGCTCGAAAAGTGTGGTCTTTCGCTCGTGGGGGATACGGAAGGTCTTTGAAACGTTGTGGATAACTATTGCGTCTTTTGGCATGATATTTTTTTTATTTGATATTGATGGCATGGGTATTATAAGTTTATCTTTGATTTGGATTTGTGGATTTGTGGCTGCCCGGGGGATAGAGAAGCGCCGGAAATTAATTTATGTTAAAATATAATTTTAAATTATTTCAACCTCACCTGCATGATAGATATGTGAAGCGGTGGCATGATTCCATAGCTTATGGAACAATAGACATATCCTCCAGATCAAAAATATAATACCCTTCTTTCCTGAAAATTTCTTTATTATCTACTTTGTTGGCAATTATAACGTAATGCTTCCTTGCATCATTATTCCAGTCAACCAATAAGGATTTATCTTTAAGTTCATCAAAAAGCTTTCTTATCCTGTTCCCTTTTAAATTCGCCCATTTGCACTCTATAAAAAATATCTCGTTATCAAATTCATTCAGAGCCACAAGATCGATCTCATTATCTTTATGCCACCATCTTCCAAGCCTGGTAAATCTGAATGGCTTTGTTTCCCACAAGAATTCAGCTGCCACTTTTTCAAAAATGACCCCAAGATACATATTATATGTCTTTTTCATTGATGCAAACGCTGCATCGTCTCTTCTTTCTATCAGCGTCTTATTAGGATAAACATACCTGAACCAGAACCTGAAATAGTTATCGGAAAATACATAGCGTAAGTTTTTTCGTTTTTCCTTCGTTTCAGTAACAGGAAATTCCCTTGTTATGATCCTGATCTCCTCTAAATTCTGTATATATTTTGAGATTATGCTCTTATCTATATTCGTATATGTCACTATCTCATTTTGCTTTATATATCCAAAAGAAATAGCTTTCAGTATCGCAAAATAATTCGCAGGCTCTCTGAATTCCTGTTTCAGCAAAAAATCAGATTCACCATAAAGAAGCGCATCTTTCCTGAAAAAGACATTTTTCAT
Source organism: Methanobacteriota archaeon (assembly GCA_018899795.1). The sequence goes on along the minus strand of JAHIHJ010000112.1, from coordinate 752 downwards.
ATTCTCAAAAACGCCGGATTTTGGATCGAATTGCTTAAGATAAAGAGGTATTCCATCTGTGCAGCCATATGCCCTTATGCAATCTTCTATTGAATAACCAGGTAAAAACTTCATAGTATTGAATATACTGACTGGCTTTATCTCGAGCTGTGCAGTCCTTCGTCCGAATAGAGGTGATTTTGCACCAAGAAGCTTTTCCATCATACCAACAGAGGAACCCACGATAATAAGCATGATCTTATCATTTTTTGAAAGATGCATGTCCCATATCTTCTGGAACTCAGAAGGAACTGCATTATTTTCCTTTACAAGATAAGGAAATTCATCTATTACCACCACTGTTCTTTCTGTGATCTTTTCAGAAAAGCTCTTGAATAGCTGCACCCAGGTCTCGAATTTTATCATCCGGAACTCATCGTTCTTAAGAAAATCAGCCATAATGCTTTTCATCTCTTCCAGGTTTTCTGCATTTGCTTTTTCTCCTGCCAGAAAATAAATGCCCGGCTTATTTCTCATGAAATGAACTGCAAGTTCGGTTTTACCCACTCTTCGTCTCCCGTAAACCATTATGAATTCCGGCTTCTTACTATTGAACCGTTCCTCAAGGATTTTGAGTTCTTCATCCCTGTTGACAAATTGTTGAATCATGATAATATTATCATATTGCAACTATCATAAGCTTTACGGTTGTTGAACATAATTATACCTCATTTTTCCCATTCACACGTTGTTTCAAGTAAACCAGCATTATT
>JAHIHJ010000111.1 GCA_018899795.1 Methanobacteriota archaeon | reverse complement strand
TGTATTTTATTCAGGCAATACAAATCTGCATTTTTCAGAAGTTTGGCGGAAGACTATAATATGAACAGGAAGGAATTCCCGCATCTCAAGGAGTGGTGCGGCGAGCATATGTGGGCGCCGAGTTGTTTCCATGGAAGTGTTGGGAATGGGTGGGATGTTGTGAGTAAATATATTGAAACACAGGATGTACACCATGCTAAAAACGCTGGCTACAGGCCTCGTGACCTTAAGTCCGGGGTTTGTGACTGCCGTGCGATAGGTGTTAATGCGCATCCAAACAGCATCTTGAAACTGAATAACTTTTTTGCACTAAAATTGGGGCACGAAAAGATAAAGCAAAATAAACATCATCATTATTGATGTAGATTTTTTTTTCGCAACAGAATAAAAGGGTAATATTTATAACCTGAAAGTCTATGACTTACTTTTAGAGGAACTTGATGGAAATAAAAGAAATCAAGAACAAAGTCAAAAAAGCCATAGAAGAATTGAAAACTGAATTCGAGACTCATCCTAAGCTTTTTTACACTGAAGGCGATATAGTTTGTAGATTGTTTGATATCGCACAAAAAAATTTATCTTATAAAAAAATAAAAGATTCAAATGGCTGTTCTCATTATATTATTCATCGAGAATATTCTACACCTTTTCGTTGTAGTATGGAAAATGGATTTAAAATAAAGTTAGATGATGAACGAACAGATGGGGGGCATAAATACAGACGTGGTCGTTATGACATTGTTGTATTAAACCCCAACTTTATTCAAAAATCTGAGTACGATATTATTAAAGGACAAAATTATAACAGTATCAAAAGTTATCTCAATACTGCTTCTCAACCTGCCATCGTATACGGAATCGAAGTAATGTTTAATCGGGACCCATTAACCAGTAAAGGTATTGATGACTTCGTTGCCAAAGTTAAGAAAGACTACGATAAACTTCAGAAATCTAAGACGCTGAACAATGTCAGATTTATGGAATGTATTTTAATGCTCATATTTGACAATACCTCTTCAGAGTACCAAAAAAGATTGAACGAGACATTGAAAGAAAATTTAGGTTTAAGTACAGAATGGTGTTTTATTCCAAACAAGGTTCAGAACTGCTTATTCTAATGCGATGTAAGTATCTCTAAATACAACACCTTCTTTATAAATTCCTTCTATCTTCGTACTAAAAATATTATCATAAGTATAAACGTCATCCAATAGCACACTATAGTTTAATAGATACCCATTCTTATAAAGTGTGAGTACCAAGTACTCTCCATAAAATGGATCAAGTGTGCTATTTAAAGCGTATCCGTTGCCTATATACCATGTCTCGCCGTGCCTCAATCCTTTTTCTTTTGCGATTAAGGTTAACGCAGATGCCGAAGAAGTGGGAATTTTAACAGGTTCAACATTTGATATTTGAACGGCATAAATTTTAGGAACATTTTGCTCAGTTCCAAAAACATCAACTACTGTGCCCTCGCCTTTGACCACACCATAAATTGTTACGGCAGATTCCTTTTCTATTCCAGGCAGGTCTCCTTTGTAATAGACTATAACACTTTCTATATGATAACTCCGAACACTTTCAGGAATTGGAGCATCAATAATTAAATATGTTGCACGCTTATCTTTCTTAATCCATGAAATATTACCATTAAAGAAAATATTTTTATTTAAGTAAGTTTTCGGAGTTTTTATCAATTCACTTACGTATATGTAAGGGTAGCTCTTCTTATCATATTCAGATAGGGTTTTTGGCTCTGGTAAGATATCACCAAATAATACATACCATAGAATTGCAGATACCAAGATTATTAGAATTAATCCAATAAGTTTCCGTCTCGGTTTTATCACATTTACTAAAAAACATTTGAATGTATATAATCTTTGCTATTTAAATTTATGACACCGAGATTATTCTAATATATACTTGTTCAGTGCCCCCACCTATCGACCAAAGCCAAAACAACCAAAGCAGCGATAGGAGCCCTCATGCGCCCATCGTGGATGCTCCCGAATTCCATTCGGGAGTCCGTGACTGAAGACGATAGGTGTTATGTGCATCCGCTGGGATATCTTGAACCAGCATAACAATCGTAGCGCTAAAAATAGGGCACAGATAAGCCCATACTTCTAAGTTCACTCTCAGGGTTTAACATATGAGCTCCTACATCAGCATACCAACATGAACTTTCTGCTATTGCAAGCATCAGGCTAATATAAGACTTGGTCAAATTAATTAAGTAAAGAATTATGAACAAAAGACTGATCTCGATAATTGTGGTTTTGGCAATAGCGTCGCTATATTTAGTTATTATAAGCGAAAGCGCCAAAATTACTACTTTTGAAGAATGCGAGAAGGCGGGCTGGCTTGTTGATAGAATAACGAACTATGACGGCTACAACGCAAAATGTGTGCTGTGGAATGGTAAAATCCTTGTAAAACAAACTGTGGAACCGCCATTTATACCACCTGTAACTATAGAACCAGAATCATTACCTCTAACAACCAAAGAGTATGTTTATGACGATAAACTCAGCTATGGTTTTGAGTATCCGGACGGTTGGGAATTTGCTATTAACGTAGATAAGGATGTTGAACAATGCAATCCCTCCCTTAATTACGACACTTATACTTGCATAGATTTTCCAGATAAAAGTATTAAAAAAGTAATAACTTTTGCAAAGAAAATGTCTCCAGTAAGGTCGCAACCTCCACCGAAAATCGATTTCTCAGTAAAGTCAGCCGCAGATTTAGAAGAAGTTAAAACTGAATTCAAGAAAGAATTAGGGATGTCGGGTGTGCCAATTATAAATGAGGATGCAATTTTAGTAAATAATATAAGCGGGTATGATATACTTTCTGGAACACCTTATTGGAAACTCAAACAGGTAGTCTTTTTTGCCAATGGAACGGCTTACGTTTTCAAATATTCGACCCAGGATGAGTTCTATCGTATGTATGAAGAGACGTTTAACAATATTGTAAAGTCATTTAACATTAAATAAAAAGATAATAAGATGTTCCTTCACCTACTCTTTGCCTTGGTTTTTGATTGCAAATAGTATTTATACAAATGTGGCTATATAATAAAAAATCCGCAATAGATGCGGTTGATCTTCATGCTAAAAATAACCACCCCCTCCCGTCTGCACATGACCCTTATCGACATGAACGCTTCACGCGGGCGTGTGGACGGCAGCATAGGGCTTGCGCTTGATAAACCTGTTATCAGCATAACTGCGCAAAAATCTGATGTTATTGAGGTAACAGGAAGCAGCGAACATGCACAGCGCATGAAAAACAGCGCGGCAGCGCTCCTTCCAGATGGAGAAGGGATATGCATCAACATTGAAAAGGATTATCCATCCCATATCGGCATGGGTTCAGGAACGCAGGCTGCGCTTGCTGCCGGAATGGCTGTGAACAGGCTATACGACCTGGGTTTGAACGTGTATGAGATCGCGGCGAAAGTAGGCAGGGGCGGAACGAGCGGCATCGGAGTGGCGGCATTCGATAAGGGCGGCTTTATTCTGGACGGAGGACATAAGTTCAGTGAAAAAAAAGCGTTCCTTCCATCCGCGGCAAGCAGGCTTCCTCCTGCCCCTATCATATTGAGAAAAAACTTCCCTGACTGGCCCATCGTGGTCGCGATACCCGGGCATAAGGGGGCATACATGAAAAAAGAAGAGAACATATTCCAGACAGAATGCCCTGTGCCATTGCGCGAGGTGGAAAAACTCTCGCACTTCATCCTTATGCAGCTTCTTCCTGCTCTAGCTGATGAGGATATGGTAGCATTTGGCAGCAGCATAAATGCGATACAGGAGCTTGGCTTTAAGAAAAGAGAAGTCGCACTTCAACCTGTATCAAATGTTTTGATGAAAATACTAAGAGAAGGAGGAGCATACGGGGCTGGCATGAGTTCTTTCGGACCCACGGTTTATGCTTTCGGGGAAGATGCAGAGGAACTCAAAAAAATCGCTGTGGAATTTTTGGGCGGCAAAAGACCGGTTTTCATTACAAAGGCAAGAAATAAAGG
>JAHIHJ010000012.1 GCA_018899795.1 Methanobacteriota archaeon | reverse complement strand
TAAAATTTCAGATGAAAATCCGCAGATTTCGCAGATTGGCGCAGATTTGTTGAACCTGATTCTTTCCTCAATGGTCATAATTTTATCGTTTGTTATGCGCAGAACTATATCTCGATTTCATATGACAATTCAGCCTTGACAGGACACTAGTGTCCTGTCAAGTGTCAATTAGCAACAAATAATCGAGATAAATTGATCTATAGTCTTCCACCAAACTTCTAAAAAAATGTAGATTTGTGTTGCCTGAAGAAAATAGAATGGTAGCTACGGAAAAAGATTCTGTTGATTGCTATGGGGTCTGAAGAAAACGAACCGCAGATAAACGCAGATGAACGCAGATTTGTAGCATCAAATCCATCGCTTCTTATCGGTTCGTGGGTTTTAGCGCCCTACCTGTTTCTTAGTTTCTCATGTGTGGTTACTTCGTCAACATATCGGCGCGTGGGATTTTATGGTTTTGGTGTTATTATTTTAGAGGATAGCCAGTGCAATAGTTTTTCAAAAACCATAGCATTAAATCTGCGTTTATCTGCGTTCATCTGCGGCTAAATTTTTCAAAAGCTAAACATAGTAATTCCTGCATGCGCGCAATTGCGCCGCGTCCTTATACTGTTTATGTTATGTTTTCCATATAAGAATCGATCACGTTTTTTTTCATATGATTAGCGGAAAACTATAATTATCTCGATATCATATGACAATTTAACCTTGACAGGACACTAGTTCGTTGTTTCTTATTATATGTTTGGCGGAACACTATAATTTAAACCGCAGTTGAAGGCAGATAAACGCAGATACGATAAATAGCGCCTCAAACCCTGGCGATTCTTTAGGCAGCTTCCCGCGGGATTGTTTTATCTCTTCGACCATTTCTTCAGGTCCGAGATATCCTATATGCCTTGAAATCTCCTTCCCTCTTGCATCAAGGAACACGATCGTAGGGTAGTAGGCGATACCGTACTTGCTTTCAATATCTATCCTCTTTTGCGTATCCACCTTTATTGCAACAAAATCAGCCATTTCAGAGATTACCCTGGGGTCAGGATACGTTCCCTCTTCCATCGCTACGCACGGTTGGCACCAGTCAGCGTAAAATTCAAGGATAACAGGTTTCTGCCTCGAACCTGCTGCGACCATACCATCCTCGTAGTCGTACCACTGTGTGGCTGCGGCAGCAGCTGATGTTGAAAGTAAGAGCAATATCGCCAGGTGCATGAGTTTCATTGTATCAGGATTGGCTTTGAGGTATAAAGAATATTCGAAAATTTGATGCACGGGATGTAAGCGGATTGATAGAAAACTTTTATAGTATAAAAGCTCATAACATAAGTTAATGATAATTAGCATCATAACAATGATGGCAAGTGTTGTCATACTGACCGCTGTAACCGAGTCCATACTGGTCAGGAGGGACATCCTGAGCCATCCTCTGTATGGTTATATTCTCTGGCACATAATGGTCTTTGCAGGACTTTATATGATATTCCATGAATCCAGGAACGGATTCAGGAATACAATAGGTTTTATAAGCCGGATTTTATCTTTTGTTAAAAGTAATAGCCAAAAAAATGCCCTGAATCATACGATATCAAGATACAGGGACAGAACAAAAAAGGTATATCTCAGCACAGTCATGGTGTCTGTGGCTCTCACGCTTTTTATCGCTTTTGTACTGTACTCGGAACTGATATTTTTCTCTGTTGTGGTCTCAGATTCCATGAATCCCACGCTTAAAAAAGGCGACCTAATACTCATGCAGAACATTTATGCAAAACCTGAGACAGGGGACATAATCTCAGTAAAAGTCCCTGACATGCGGCTTCCTGTAATGCACAGGGTAGTTTCTATCTCGGATAGCGGTTTGCGGACGAAAGGTGATGCAAATCCCACAGTGGATCCCTGGATCGTATCGAATGACTGGATCAGTGGTGAAAATGTTCTCATTTCAGGACACCCCATGGTCATCAGCAACCTTGGAGCCTATTTCATAATTGATGCAAGTGGTCAGGGCAGGATGTATGGTCCCGAATTCGACGCAGTTTCAAAGCTTATAAGAGGTGTCAAGGCTGCCGGGCTTGTGATCTTCTTTATTTGTATTATTCTTTATCTGGCTTTCTCTATCAGGGACGCCAGAAGGATACGATTGTAATGAAGCCTTTTTTTTGAAAAAAAAGGCGAAAAATTGATAAAAAAACCTCCAGGAAAAAGTAATGGAAATGAATAAACGGCAGAACGAAGAAATAAATATAAGCAGGCATCTCTCTCCTGCAGAGTATGCAGCCGTAATATCCATGATAGTGGCTTCGCTGTACCTGATGCTAAGCTCTTTCTTCCCGCTTCTTTACAACCTTACTTCATCCTTTGACCCCATCGATTTCATTAAGAATCTATTTTACTTTATTATTGGAATTGGGACTCTTTCCGGGGTTTCCTTCCTGCTGAGAAAAGAGACGTATCTCCAGCATATCGCTGATGAAACGTTCGAAAGGGTGATTTATCGCAGGCTTGAGCCTGTTCTCATGGATGTCGCAGAAGTCCAGGTCGGGCTCACGGGAGTGCAGACACAGCTTGACATGCTGAACAGGAATGTCGAACTGCTCTCAAAAAAAGAGACGGCTGCGCCTGCGGTCGCTCATCAGAACACATACCATATAAAATATATCGTATTGATAAATCTCACATTAGCCGTGTTCCTTTTTATGCTTCAGTATCCGCTGGGTTATGTGCCGTACGCTGTAACTGTCGTCTACATAATGTGGTGGGGAGCGATAACGGTAGAATTTAAGTTATGGAAAGAGGATGCAGCATGGGGATGGGTATTTGTTCCAGTGCTCGTGCTTCCCGTATATACGATAGCCATGAACGCTTATTTGCAGAGTTACATGCTGTTCGCCAGCCTTTTTGTCGGTCTCGGGCTGTACGCATTCTCATACTACTCCTGGTGCAACTATATCATTAGAGGCGTCATGCCTTTTGATATTCAGGAGGCTGTCAGGAGCGCCCAGGAAAAGATCGAGACTGCAAAGGAAATACCTGAAATGACGTTCAAAAAGCCGGAGATCGCGATAAACCTCAAATTGCCCTCCAGGATCCAGATGGGCCGGATTATGATCCTGCTTGCAATAGCGTTATTTCTCATAACCTGGACAGGATACGCCATCCAGCACGGCATCATCCCTAACATCAGTTGGGATATGATCGGGTTAAAAGACTTTGTCTGGCAGGCTTCCTACACGTATGCACTGAATTTGATCGGTTTACTTCTGATCCTGTCTGGATTGAAATTTATTAAGAAAACACATACATGAAACCATATATTTTATTAGCGGCGATAGCAGTGATATTGATATCTACCCAGTTCGCGCTTGCAGACGATTGCGAATATATCAAAGGTAAAAAGATATGCTGGGACGACGGTACAGTCACAACGCTGAGCTGGGGTTATTCCAGGACTACGATAAGCGGATATCAGATTGAAGCCCGGGATTTTAACTGGCTTGGCTCTGTGTTTATCAGAGTTACATATAATAACACCGTCAAAGAAGGGATGCTCTCACAGGGTGAGGCTTACATCTTTGATTTTTCAAACAGCACTGGCTTTCTGGGAGTTAAGATAATAGCTGACGAGGTTTCAAATATAAATCCCATGCCTGCCAATATAGGTATCTATCCAAACGATCCAGGGGCAAAGCTCACCGTAAAATTCCCTAAAGAAGAAGAAAAGAAAATACCGGAACTGAGCGTGAGCATCTCCACGGATGGAGAAACAAAGGCAGGTTCTATAATAACAACAGAAATAAATCTTGAAAATTCCGGAAAATCTGACATTGTGGATACCGGTATTTCAATATATTATGACGGTTTGAAACTTCTCAACGAGTATGATGCAGTGGGCGGCTATTTCAGCGAAGGGACGCTGGCAGTGCCTGATATCCAGTGGGAGAACACGAGTAAGTACAGCCTTTCACGAACTGCAAATACTATTGTAAAAGACGGATTTTTTATCGAAATATTGAATTTTTCGGACAGTGCCATATCACTGAGCGCTGCATACAACCTCTCAGTAAAGAGCGAGACGCTTGTTGAAGGCGGCTCAATGATATTTAATTTTACCACAGGAGAGAATTATGCAGGATTCAGACTGCTGGGCGGTAATTTTTCAACAGGTTCGGCTGAACTTACGATGCAGCGACCTTTGAAAAACGTATTAAGGCGCAGTTACTCTACTATTGCGTATGGGAACTCCAAAACCATCAAACTCAGCTTCAAAATACCCGTATCCCCACGAAAGAGTTTTGCTATCCGGATAAATGCAGGTGGAAAAGACTATTCCGGTAATATTTATAATGCAAAAGATCAGGAAACCATCTCAACTTCAGATACACTGCGGATAACCAAACGTGTTTCTGATTCCATCCTTGGAGAGAGGATATATCCTGAATATTATTACGGTGTTGGAGGTATCAGGTCTAAAAAGGACGTGACATATGTCAATATAAGGGTAGAAAATGTGCAAAGCTACCCGGTACATGGAGTGAAACTCGTGGATACGGTCACGCCAGGTTTCAATTTTGTCAATGATACCAACAGCACCTCCATTTCATGGGATTTCGATATCAATGCAAGCGATTTCAGGGACTTCAGATATGAGCTAAGGGCAAGAAGAATGGGTGTTTATAACCTTCCAAAAGCAGAACTTTATTGGAATGAATGGGGTGATAATGTTCATATTGAGTCAGATTCTCCAAAAACCACTGTCTCAGGTCCGTACCTTGGCGTTGACAGGAGCTTGAACAAGAGCAGCTTAAATGTGGGAGAACCAGTGCAGGTCACTCTTTTAATAATAAATAACGGGGATGTGCCAACGAATGTTACTGTCAGGGAGAAAGTGCCCATAAATGCTACATTTCTCTCAGGAAGCCTTTCATTTTCCGGTTTCCTTAATCCGGGTGAAACAGCACGGGTCACATATAACCTGTCTGCATCAAATGATCTTGATTTCAAACCGCCTGAAATAAGTTCACGAAATACCGGATTTGAGTGGTATGCCCCTTTACCTCAAAAGAAGATAATTGTCATGAAAACAGCGGCATCAGTCGAACCAGTTACTTCGTCTTCACCTGAAGCAAAGGAAGCTCCTGTGCCATCAGAAGAGAAAAAAGGGTTAATGGAAATAATAAATGAAAGGCTGCCCTGGCTTGAAGGGGCAGTATCCATGCTGTCGCTAATGTTTGCGATATTAATACTCCTCAAACTGAATAAAATAAAAAGGACTCTATAAGGGATCATGGGAAATGAAAAAATAATTTATATTGTTTTGATATGCGGGGTTCTTGGTGTGTCACTCGGTTTTGTGATACCTGCTGTCATTTCTGAAAGGATCATGCCTGAAATGGAGCCGGAACAGCCGGTTGTGCCGCCAGAACCAGCGCCTTTACTCTTGTCTGACCTGACCCTGGTGATCCAGACAAGGGGAAATATCTGTGAGGAATGCCATCTATCAGGCAAGGTTACCTCCCCGCAGGCTGACAGGATCAAGAAGCATACCGATGGGGGGGTTTACTGTCTGAAATGCCACACAATTTCCCATGAAAAGCATCCTGTTGAGGGGAACGTGACCTGCCAGGACTGCCACGGAAGCGCGAACCCAAAGATACCTTCACCTGATGACGCTTCGCCCTTATGCAATAACTGTCACGCATATCCCGATGCCCTGTTACCAGGTTATGGGGATCTGGTTTCCATACACCAGCCCAGGGGGATCAATTGTGTTTCCTGTCACCTTGATTGCATGAAATGCCATAATGTGGCGCTGGCAGGTAAGAAATGGGATAAAAGGCTGAACCATTTCAATACACTACCTGACACTTATAAATAAACTGCCTATTCTATTCATGCTCATAATGATGCACATCACAAGATTTATATGGTTTGAAGCATAAATAAGATAATTAATTAATAATAAAACGAGGTGAATCATGAAAAACATATCATTGTTGTTGTTAATTGCAGTAATACTGGTCGGCTTATTCGCATTACCGAATGCGCTTTCCCTCTTCTCAGGGCAGCACTCTTTCGATAAAGCGGGCAACGGTACGATATGTGTAAAGTGTCACTCAGATGTTGCTGCAGAACTGGCTGGCAGCGCTTACCACAAATCCATTACTATTGGCCCTGATAAGTGTAAGGCTTGCCATACCGCAGGTATTATATCAGCTAATCTTATACCACTGGGTAATGGAACAAACGGATCCACAAATGTTGGGGTGGGTCTTAATATCACGAATGGCAACTTTACGTATGCCAATGGCACCAACAGAACAAATTTAAAACTCCATGCAGCAGTTACATTAGAGTGCGTGAGCTGCCATTACGGTGTTAACTTTACGGATGATGCCCACAAGCCCTTCTATGATAACACTTCAAGCAAGGTATGGCTTAAAGGCGCAAACGAGGCATGTTATGGCTGTCATACCAAGGTAAACGTGCAGATGACATGGATAAGGAAAGGTGGCTACAATTACAGCTATGAATTCAATACCACCACAGGCACTCTGATGTTTAACGCCACAGATGTAACCACACACACGAACAACACAGGTTAAGCACATTTTTATTTTTTTCTTTTTCAGTAATATTTATTATGTTTTAATTTAATTTATCTGTATGAGAAAACCGGTTATAATAATAATAATACTTCTATTAGTACTGGCAATAAGTGTAATTTTCGTTATCTCGATGCAGAGAAATACCGCCGTGATTGTGGTTGAGGTCACACTTGCACAACCGCCGGATAATAACATCGAACATATCATCTCTAATGTAAATGCTTCTCTTTCGTACGTCACAAATATGGATATGCCTAAAGAAACGCCTCTTATCTCTCCGGGAATAACGGTTGTTTTGATACAGGATATGAAGGTGAGGAGCGGCTGGTATTCGGTGGGTATCCCTGCCAGCGGCATTTATGGTAATTACACCATAAAGGTAAAACCTTATGATGATTTCAACATTTCCCGTCCATTCGTTGTCCTGACACGGGTAATGGACCCGACTGAAAAGGAAGTTAGTGTCAAAAGGACTGAATATAAGATATCGTAATAATATTTTTTTGAAAAGAATCCTAAAGAACCTGAGTCGATGGATAAACTTAATAACGGTTTAAGTATATTGAATATGATGAAGATACATAATCTCGATGGACGATTAATAAATTTTAAAGAAGGAAAGTTAAATGTCGGATGCCATATTTAGTGTGATAATCTCGCTTTTTACCATATTCCTCTATATGGCACTGGGAAGTTATATCCTGAAAAAAAACCCAAATGAACGCACCAATCAGCTCTTCTTCCTCCTCATGCTCGCCTTTATATTGTGGTCTGTGGGAACATACAACATAGGCCTGGTGGCAGAGAACGCACCACTTAAAGAGTTTTTGCTGTACACCAGGCTCCAGTTGAGCGGTGTGGTTCTAGCCTTCACATTATTCGTTTTCTTTGCCCTTGCGCTCAATCAGATGAAGACTGTCCTTAAGAATCCGCTCACCTACCTTACCATAATACCAGCCCTCTATTTACTATTCTTGATATGGACATCGGATGTCTCAGGCATAGAACCTGGCATGTTCTCCACAGTGGCTGAGAGAAAGCAGGAGTTCTTTCTCTTCTCAGCGATATTTGGAATAGCAGGCGTGTATTTATTGTTGAGACACTACATGACAAGCAAATACAGGCAGCAGGAGCAGGCAAAAATCATTTTGGCCGGTGCAATTTCAGCAGTATTCATTGCAGTTGCTTCTAACATAATACTGCCCATGTTCTATGGCGTATACCTGCTTTCGCTCTCAACCCTTGCGCCTGCTGTGATGGGCATATTTTTCGCATATGCCGTTTACCAGTATGGACTTTTTGTTAGACCGATGCCAGAAGTCTCAGTTACTTCTTTCTGCGGTAAAGAGTGCACCTTGTGTGCCGACTATATCTACGATAAATGCCCTGGCTGCAGATTTAATAGGGAGAGGCACAAGAACTGCGAGATATACATGTGCCTGATCAAAAAAGGATACAAAGACTGTGGTGAGTGCCCTGAAATACTCACATGCCAGTTGCGAAAAGAAACATCTGAACGCTGCTTCAAACCAGAGCCATCCCATGCAAAATCGAGGTGTGAGCTGAGCCCTGGCAGTACATATTTTGTAAAAGAAGAAGGATACGATATATTTCTGGATGCGGTTAAATGCGGAGCTTTCGGTTTTGTGGTCTCCACTTTGCCTCCGCAGCAGATAAAAGAAAAATACGGTCTCAGCACTACACCCATAGTATGGATATCAGAAGCGGCATTTGATACGGGTGTTAGACCCAAAGACCTCAAGCGTCTGAGCAGTTTAATTATAAACTTCATGAAAAAAACTAACAATGCAGTGGTTTTTCTCGATGGCATCGACGTGCTCATCTCAATAAACGTCTTCGCTAATGTTCAACCTGTTGTTCAGATTCTAAGCAGCACAGCGCAGGCGACCAAAAGTTATCTTATTATTTCCACAACCATGGAAAATGAAGCTCTGAGCAGGTTGAAGCCCCTGTATTTCACAAAAGTAAGAACATGAAAAGAGCGCTGAACGTTCAAATTTATGAAGAAAACAGTTCAAAAAATGCTAAATGGGAAGGAAATAACCCGCATATCAGATGTAAAACGCATTCCTATAGCAGAAATTATCTTTTTCCCGATAAAATACATTTTAAGCACAATAAATCTCCAGAAGGCATTATTCCTATCTTCATTTCTAACGTACGGCGTTGGGGATGGCGTAACTGCAATTTACATGATGGAAAACACAGGCGCGATACGAGAAATAAACCCGATTATAAGGTTCATGTACGCCTCGTCGGGCAAAGAGGGCGTAATCTCTTTAAAGATCTGGTTCATTTTAGTGGTTTTATTCCTGGTATGGTTTGTCTCCAGGAAAACAGGCATCTACTGGACGATCAATGGTTTCCTGACTGCATTAACCATAGGAGGCGGCATGGCAATGCGTGCAAACATGATGGCGGTATATGGTATGGAACCTCCTTCCCCAGGTTCTATAATAATAACTTTCCTGGTCCTGATGGTTTTACTTGTGATGATTGGCGACTTGATGGATAAACTGTATTCGGGTGCAAAATAGGCGAGAATCTTTATTGTTTCTTCAAAAGTACTATGCCTTTTGAGGTAATGTCAAATCGAACAGGATCGATTGGAATCTTTGTATTCCTGATTTTTAAGATCTCAATTAATCGTTCTCTTGCATCTGTGTAAGGATTGTCCTTTATTGAAGTTCTGATCACTCCATAAACAGAATATGCAGCAATGCCTCCCACACGTTCATCCGATGCCGAATCCATTATCACTACAGCCGTAACATTCCTTTCAGCCAGGCCGTGTATCAATGCATCGAACTGGGCTCTGAACTCGTTGGGGGACATGTTGAGAGTAAAAACCCCGATATTGTCTATCATAACATTTTCAGCATCCCGGGGGATTCTTTCAAGCAGTCCAATAATATCTGACTGAAGCTCGTCTATATCAGTTATCTTGAACGCCATAACATCCTTTATATACCCGGCACGTTCGTCATACACCCTTTCAATGTCTAAAAGCCCTTTTTTATAGTATTTCGAAAGCGGCATGCCGAGAGACTCTGCCTGGTCTATTAGATCCTCTGGCGTTTCTTCGGTAGCGATTATTGCACATTTCTTGCCGTTTGAGCATCCCTGATGTATGAAATGTAGCCCCAGTATCGTCTTCCCCGACCCTGTTGTTCCCAGCAACAGCATCGTACGATCGCGAGGATAGCCGTCTTCTATCATCCCGTCTAATTCCTTTATACCACTGGATACTCTTTCCATTTAATAACATCTCCAATATGATATACTAATTATAGCTATATATATAAATAAGCCTGCGTACAATTATGCTTATACTTACCATAGCATCACGTTAGTCTTGGGACTTTTTAAATATATAACTAAATTTTTTATTTTATAGGTTTCGCCCC
>JAHIHJ010000110.1 GCA_018899795.1 Methanobacteriota archaeon | reverse complement strand
GATCATACCAGTATTCTCCTTTTGACCCGTTGAAATAGTATAATACTAGTTGGAGAATTCAATATTTAAAGTTAACGTCAATCATAATAATTATTATCATAATGTAAATGAGTACATAATGGTAAAAATGAATGATCATATTAGTAAAAAACGCAAAATATTTTGGTTGTATAGTATTTATTTTATAATGTTTTGCCTAATCGTAGTCTTCCGCCTTAAAATATGATTCAGGAAAAAGTATGTTACCATAAGGCGCAGGTTCGATCAGGATGATCCAAGCCATAACTTAATATATGATGATTTAGATATTATTATGTGTACTAAAGGAGAATGAACTGGATTAAAAATATGATGAAAAAAGTTGAAATTATCAAATTTCTTTTGGTTTTAATAATATTATGTTCAAGCGTCGCAGCCGAATCCCCGGTTAACCAGCCTCCTGAGGCTTATTTCACTGCATCGCCATCTTCAGGTCAGTCGCCGTTGACCGTGCAGTTTGACGCATCAGGATCAGAAGATATGGATGGTACTATCGTATCATATGACTGGTTTTTTGGCGATGTGAACAAAAAGTATGACGGAAATATAGTATCGTACACATACAAGAATTTCGGCACATTCGATGCATCGCTAAAAGTGACTGATGACAGCGGACTTACAGGCGTCTACACCACGAAGATCACTGTATCAAATGGCCCCAGCCTTTCAGTGACCATAATTCCTGACCAGATATCTGTCGGACCCGGAGAATCTTTACCTATCCGCGTAAACGTGACTGGCAAAGACGGTACTCCTATTCCCGGGGCATTGGTGACACTTTCATATACCAGGGGTAATTTCGATCGAGATTCAGGGAATACCGATCCTAAAGGTCAGTTCAGTTCGAACTTTAAAGCTTCTGAAGGAACGTACCGGATATCGGCTACTGCAACAAAGACCGGTATTTCGCAGGGTTATGGCGAAACAACGGTCAAAGTAATGACAAAAAATAATCTTTCAGTTGAAATTGTTTCCACGTCCGGATCTATTGAGCCCAACGGGACATCTACTATCAGGGTGACCGTTAAAGACAGCGGCGGAGCACCGCTGGGTGATGCTTTCGTGAAGCTGAAACACGAGGTCAACGGGACGGAAGATGGAGGACAGGTAATTCCTGCGTCAGGATATACGGACTCCAGCGGGCAGTTTACATCGACATTTACCGGTATTCTTGAAGGGATGCATTCAATAAAAGCCATTGTAACAAAGAAAGGGTTTAATCCGGGTTCCGGTGAGGTCAATTTCGACGTTAAAGCTGGAAATAGTATCATTTTCATGATATTAGTCTTTTTATTGATTATTATTATCGTAACGGCTTTTCAGGAATTCTGGGTAAAAGGCAGGCTTCAATTAATACCCCTTAAGACTGAAGTTCCGTGCGATGGGAAGTCACCCATTCCAATAAAAGTCCAGTTCGTTGACCCGTCAGGGAAACCTAAAATACAAAAGAAAAATTGTATGGTAGAACTAAAATCCAGCTCAGGCACGATTCAGAATGCCATGATACTTGCAGGGAAAGAGTCAGTTGAAGCAATTTTAACATCATCACATGTATGCGGACTTGTAAATGTCAATGCAAGATCAGGTTTTCATAAAGCCACGACTAAAGTTAATTTTGCAGGACATGTGGCGGGTATTGTTCTGGAAGTCGCGCCGGTAAAAATCCCTGCTGATGGACTATCTATTTCGTCCGCTGTTGTCAAGGTCATGGATGATAAAGGGAACTTTATCACTTCGCTGGATGATTGGGTTATTGAGCTGACCACCTCTCTTGGCACTGTTGCAAGCCCTGTGAAGATCACCCCGGGCACGCTTTCCGGAATTGCGATCCTGACATCATGTAAAAGAACAGGCACGGCAACCGTGACCGCAACAATGGGAAAGTTCCGCTGCGAGAAAAAAGTCGAGTTCGAGGAACTTGCTGAAAGGTACTGCATGCACTGCGGCGACCCATTGAAAAGGGAAATTAATACCTGTCCTAACTGCAAAAAAACTCCTCCTCCGAATACAGAAATTAAGGAGTGCAATTCATGCCAGACCGTCATTCCAGCCCTGGCAAGCTTCTGCGACAGGTGCGGAGCCAAGCAGCCGGTATAGCTGCCTGAAAAGTGGTTTAAATGGGCCCGCGGAGACTCGAACTCCGGATCTCCGCTGTGTAAGAGCGACGTCATAGCCGACTAGACCACGGGCCCAACCTTGCCTTAAATGTTGTTTGGAGTATATAGTTTTTGTCTGTATTGTTTTTGTCTATTTTAATGGCGTTTATGCAACGCAAGATTTAAATTATGTAAATTGTACTCTGTACATGGATTATCGCAAGGGTTCAATAGGACGGATATTTGTTGTAAGGGTCGATCACGGCGAAGACCTGCTGAAAGAGCTGACTGGCATTGCGGTCATGGAGGACATAAGGTCAGCCTTTTTTACGATCCTTGGCGCGGCAGGGAAGGCTCAACTTGTCACGGGGCCGAAAGAAAAATCTGTTCCTCCGGTAACTGTATGGTCGTCCTTTGATGATGTGCGCGAGATTGTTGGCGCAGGGAATATATTCTTTGAGAACGGAACGCCAAAGATACACCTGCATGCGGTTGCGGGAAGCAGCAAGGTGCTCACGATGGGATGCATCAGGAAAGAGGCAGAGGCTTTCATGGTGCTTGAGGTTTTCATAATCGAGACGGATATAAAAGCGGAAAGAGTGGTAAATGAGAATAGGGGATTTTCGCCTATCACATTCTGATGAAACGATTTGTTGTGATTAATCCCGTTAATCCTGTAATCCTGTCGAAAATCAATTAGTAGGGTTTACGCATCTGTTTTCCACACGCGAGGCACGTCGTGGCTATATGCGTCCCCTGAAGCCTTGTGCGCGCCGTCGTGCCCTGGACTAAATATGAGTGGCAGTGCCTGCATATCTGATGTTTTAACTCTGGCGGCATCCTGACGCGGTATCTCATCCCTATGCGCCTTGCAAGCTGCACGTACCTGTTGCTGCGTTCAGGATGCATCTTGAATTCCATATATGCAAGATCAAAAAGCCGCAGGATGCGCTGATATGCCATGTCCTTAGCCCAGTCTTTCTGTTTTTTGCGCATTAAAACCACTTATCCAGCGTCTTCTGCCCCGTATCCGAAGCATAAAGAAGCCGCTCAACAGCCTTTGAAACACGCTCACCGGAAAAGTCGTGCATTTCGCACAGGAATTTCGTAATGGCAGAAGCATCCGGCTTTCTCCATTTGAGTTCGTAATCCGGCGTCACATCAGGATGAAGGAACAGGTCTCTTATTTCCGCAAGGTATTTTATATCAGTATTAAGCTCCTTAAGCACGCCTTCGATACTTCCATGTTTTTTTATCGACTTCAGGGCTTTCTTCGGACCGATCCCTTTTATCCCCTCATTGTAGTCTGTCCCCACAAGTATAGCGATATCCACAAGCTGCTCCCTTGAAATTTCAAGCTTAATGAGACCTTCTTCAAGGTCTATTATTTCAGGTTTAACGTCCACGTAAACGCCCTTACCAGGAAGTTTCCGTTTCCCGGTCACTGCAAGGTTCCTCACGACAAGAGGCGTGCCAAAGAGCAGGGCGTCATAATCCTGCGAGCCTGCAGCGTATGCATCTTTATTTTGCACCATGAACGCAGCCTGTGACTCTCCTTCGGATGGAGCAGTGAAGACCGGGATACCCATGAAACCCAGCAGGCTTTTGGCATCATCTACCATATTTCCTTTGACATGTGATGAAGCCTGTGCATACTTGAAAGCATCCTCGCTACCTGCCATTTTTGCTTCCTCCCACTTTGCCATGGCTTCTGTCCGTATTTTTTTGCGCTCTTTTAAAATGTCGAATTTTAACTCAGGGGGCACCCCGTCAAAAACAAAGACCGGTTTGATGCCTTCTTCGACAAGGTTCGTCGTCCTGTACAGGAAACCCGAAAGATGGGATGTTATCTCACCGTGAGAATCGAGTAGAGGTGTGCCGTCTCGCTGGCGGATTATGCTGAGGAATTGGTAAAGGGTATTATATGCATCTATTGCTATTACTTTACCTTTCAGTTCAGGGAGCTCTATTTCTTTTCTCTCAAAAAGATCTCCGAGGTCAACTCCCATAATGACGCCTCAATAAAATATCATTTCTTGAGCCTTACATCAATGAGTGAGTCATCATCTGCTTCAATGCCTTTTACGGTAAGGAGATTGCCTTTCCAGGTTATAAGTTCGGCATCTGAGACCTGTACCTGATTATCATCAAGAGACATGTGGTTTTTATGTACGACAAGCAGGTTCGTCCCTTTCTCGAATTTTATCATGATCTTACTCAGGATCCGCTCGAAATCTGAATAAATAAGGATATCGGTAAAACCGGAACTGGATCTTTTAATAACACCGATGGATTTTATCTTAAGATTCAAGAAAATACCTCATTATAATGAATCTTCTATTTCACAGGAACTATTTATAGTTTTATCACAATATCGAAATGCGTTTATATTTTCCTTTGCGTTACAAAAACGAGAACAACGAACCAGAAACAATATTCGAAACAACCTATTTCAAATAGTTCGTTGGTTTCTCATCAGTTCGTTGTTCTCTTTGCTCCCGGATATGCTTATCAGATCATATCCTTAAGATGGAACTTGAACGGTCCAAGCGTTCCGCCGTAGTTCCCTGCGGTTATCTTCCTGACACCAGGGACTGTCACAGCAGCATGTATCCCTGCTTTCATTGACCTGCTGATATCTTCAACGCTAAGCCCATTTATGACTATCTCAAAGATGGCTTTAACGTCCGCAGGCACATTCGTATCCTTGATCTTTGCCTTGATCGAAGGGCTGAATTTCTCATTAGTAGTGGCTTTCATGAACTTGGAGTAGTTTATTGAGCCCACCTTGGAACCGCTGGCGACGATGCCGCCCGGGAAGGGTGTAATTGTCCCATCCTCAAGTGCTATCGCATCTACTGCGTTCTCAGCCGCTGCAAGAGCAGCCATCTGGTTCTCTGCCATAATGAAAAAGTTCCCGCCTGCGATGGCCTCCTGCGCTCCGATGCTGTGCTCAGCAACGAAATCTCCCTGCATCATGGGGATCTTATACGCTTTTCTTCCCCCTATGCTCGCTTCTGACTCAAACCCGTCACCGAAGAATTTCAGCTTGAACCCTGTATCGAACTGTTTCTCAGCCTTTGGCAAACCGTTCCACACCGCAGCCGTCGGCGCGGTCAGGACGCATTGCCCTATGCGTTTTAAGAGCTGCTCTTCAAGCGACTTATAACCGAAAGTGCATATCTGGATATATGCGCCAGGTCTTCCATCAGGGGTCTCATTTCCTGTGACCACTTTCTCCACACCCGCCTCAGCAGGGCACATTATTACAGACGTTCCGAACCCTGTTGCTTCATGTGCTGCGACCAGAGCCCATTTCTTAGTCGCGCCTGTGATCAGTACTCTTGCTATTTTTATCGGAAATGCTTCCGCAAATGTATCTTCTATCTCTACTCCGTTAAGTTCCATTATAATCCCTCATATTGATGAACCCGGAAGTGTTCAATAACGGATCCAACAATCAAATTGCATCTTTGGATTATTACTTAATATATGCTTCGAAATGATTCGAGGCTGAAGAAAAAAGAAAACGTTTTTTTATTATTTTGCCATTTCGCTGATGGTACGGTATGCAAGTTCTTGCATCCTTACCGAGGTCCTCCCGGGTCCTGAGAACTCATCGTGCGCCATTACGGTCGCGATCTCTTTACCGAGTACGAAGATGGCATGTTTGTGTTCAGCTTTGCTGCGGTGCACATGTATGGGGCTTATCTGAAGGTTCTGGTACTGGATAAATTCACCAACACCATTCACTTCAAAAAATTTTTTCATTTGCACCATCAGTGTGTGCAGCTGAATTAACTCTTCCTTGTGTATTTGACCGCCTCCTATCTGTATTTTTCCATTTCACTGCCGGGTATGGCAATGTAACCTTTGTGAGTGTTATTCAACATTAAAACTGTTTTGCACGGAAGATATGTTCCTATGTAATAGGCTTAAAGTTTTCGATTTAATCATAACGATTCCTCATTATCATTTGATCTTATGGTTTGACAATGATGGTCTGGGGTTTTATCTTTGTTTCCTCTTTGATTCGGAAAGTATAGGTGCCTGGATTTGTGAAGGTATAATTGAATCCCCTATTCATAAGTATCGCCCTGATGTCACCAGGAGTCCACAGTCCCTGATCGCTTACAAGTGTCATTTTATAATCGTTGTCGTTCACCCATTCAACCACATCTCCGGCATAGATTGTCAATGTAAGATTCTGATACTCCACCTCTTTTTTATAGCTCGTTTCGATCACCTTCCTGAAACCATAATACTCATCAATGAACACTTTGTAACTTAATGGGGTTCTGGAAGTCTCGACTGGTGTTACCGCTTGAGATGTTTCAGATATCGTAGGGCTGACCGAAGCAGATGGGGTCGCGCTTGTCGGCGATGTTCCAGGAATCTGGACGCATCCAGCGGATAATAAAGAGATCACAAGAACTAAAAAAACTACCGGATATAATTTGATACGCATAATTACTCACCGTTATTATTATTGTACCTTTTAATTAATAACCTTATCGATATATTCCCCCGTTTATCATTTCCCGTATAATCTTTCCCGGTATCTATCTCCATATGATATTGTTTATTATCATTGGCATACATTAAAACACTGCATGCGCAACGATGAAAAAAAGGAGATGAAATGGATATACGAAATAATCGTGGGGAGCATCCCTCCTTTTTCTCTTCTGCCGTACAGGTACAGCATCCTTCTTCAGTTACTGCTTCTTCTTGTCATTGGTCTGATACTGGGCTTCATCTTTGACTTGAAACAGGTCTCGCTGCTTTATGGTTCTCTCGGGATACTTGTCGCAGTATCCTGGAGCCTGCTGATACTCCAGCTCGGCCCGACACTGCGCAAATTCAGGGCGCCATTGAGCACGGATGAAAATGAACTCCTTGAGCGGTACAGGGGAATACTCTTTCACAGGAACCACTATGAAGCTGTCCCTGGACTTGTTATTTTCATAATCTTCATGTTGTATCTTTTCAATTATGGATCGAGCCTGCTGGAATACTGGCTTGGGGAAAAACCGCATGTGGTCCTCCTTCTTTTCGTGAGCCTTCTAATATGGGACATATGCTACAGGATGGGACTTGGGGTATGGACATCAGTACTTGCGCTCTGGAGGTCTATCAACCTGAAAAAACTTGCAGAGAAAAGAAGTGAACTTGAACATACGCCATATACTGAACTGAACTACCTTCGGAAGCTTGATATTAATAATGTCTTTTTCGGAATGATATCACTTCTTCTTTTACCCATAATCCAGCATGACGATTTCCTTGTGACAATAATACTGATATTCTTTGTATTCATAGTTCTGACATCGGTTACTTCAGCGTATATCGTTTCAAAGGTACCCTGGCTGCCCCCGGACATTTACAACCTCGTAATGGAGTCCAGTTTCGCATATATCGGAAATGCATATCACGGAGCCACGCACGTCACTCCGGTTGTGTATATCTTCGATGGGCAGAGGATTTTTTTTAATACTTCCAAAGAATCAAAGAAGTTGAGAATATTGCATAAGAATAAGAAAGTGGCATTTCTGATAGACACGCGGGACATGAGTAACATATACGAGAACAAAGCTGTCCTGTTCACTGGCGAAGCAAAGATATACGGTCTTACTGACATACCCTTTCGCTTTATCCAGATGCTTGCCGCACGTTCCCTGTTCCTCAAAAAATATCCGGAATATACAAGAAAATACGCTACATCAGAACTTCCGAAAGCATGGCAGTTAACCCCGATAATCGCAAGGATACTGGTAGAAATAAAACCAGTCAGGATAATATACTGGAGAGGCGCAAAACAGATAACTGTGCCGGTGTGATCATGAAAATCCCGGATGAAATGCTAAATATCCTGTACGGTAACTACTTCGGATACGTTTGCACGAGCGACAGGAACGACATCCCGCATATTACGCCTGTTTTCTTTGTATACGACGAGCCTTCGCAGAAGATATTTTTTATCACCAACGACATGTCAAAAAAGGTCAAGAACCTGCTTGAGAACCCGAATGTCAGCATAACTGTGGATATCAGGGATACGAAAAATCCCTTCAATAACGAAGGAGTGATGGCGCAGGGTACTGCTGAAATAACAGAAAGGGGACCCATATATTTCCTTCCTGAGGATACCCTGCAGCTCTACCGTGATATCTATATGGAATTCAAGGGAAAATACCAGGCTGTGATAGAGAACAGACCTATGGGGGAGAACGATGTGATAGTACAGATAAAGATCGAAAAAATGGTGTACTGGAAAGGACCGCATTTCAAGTCAGTAAAAATGGGTTAGACGATGTACATCGATACAATTACCTCGCGATGTAAGATATATGAGCAGATACCTCAAGGTTCAAGAGTGCTGGAGATAGGATGCGCTGACGGCAGGCTTGCGAATATGCTGTCGATAAAGAAGAAATGCCGGGTTTACTGCGTTGAAAAGGACACAGTAATGGCATGCATTGCAAAGGGCAAATGCGTTGATATCCAGAATATCGATATAGAAAAAACACAACTTCCTTACAGCGAAGGGTTTTTCGATCACATCATTATGGGGAACGTGCTGGAACACATGGTAGACCCGGTAAAGGTACTTAAGGATATCAGGAAATATCTTTCAGATGACGGTTTTCTCATTTATTCCGTGCCCAGCATAGTTAACTGGCATTCCAGGCTGACAATATTTTCCGGTAAGTTTGAATATGCTGATAGCGGCGTGTTTGACAGGACGCACCTGCATTTTTATAACCTGAATTCAGCAAAAAAGTTAGCTTATGATGCCGGGTACAGGATCGAATGGCTTGATGTTACGCCGAGTGTATATTTCTGTAAGGAGAGATTGAATTTCCTGTGGTATGGGATGGCTGTGATGTGGAAAAATATGTTTGCTGATGAGTTCGTGATAAAGGTAAAGAAGGATGTGTCGATAACTGATTAAAGGCTGAATGAAAAATAAAGCAGGAAATTACGTTATGAATACATCGGATTATAACTTGCCCTTAGAGCCATGTGTATCTGCTCGATAAAGACTTCAGCAGGCTGCGCTCCTACGAACGATG
>JAHIHJ010000109.1 GCA_018899795.1 Methanobacteriota archaeon | reverse complement strand
TTTTTAAGAGAGCAATAGAAAAATTGTATATTGGCGGTTTAGAACATTACGATAACAGGACAGGGTTTATAATATCTTCTCCGGTCTTTAATAGAAGCACTCATGAATTCCAGGGTGTTGTTGCTTTCAGGATATACCCCAAGCTCATATACGATGTTACAGGCGATTATACCGGGCTGGGAGAGACCGGAGAATCTCTCCTTGTCCAGAAACGGGAGGACTATGTTGTCTTTTTGAATCCCCTGCGTCATGATGAAAGCGCAGCACTTCGCCTATGGGTTCCGATTAATTCACCCATTGCAGAACCTGCAAAACATGCAGCAAATGGGGAGAGGGGCATGCTCTGGGGATATTTTATTTCGCCGTACTCTCAGCCCTGGCATTTTTTATCGGCAGGAAATTCACAGGTCCGCTAATAAGACTTTCAAACGCTTCAAAAAAAGTAGCAAAGGGCTACCTTACAGTCCAGATAGAACCCGAGAGCACAGATGAGATCGGCGAACTTGCACATTCATTCAATATAATGGTGCAAAAATTGAAAGAGTTGTATGAAGGGATGGATATGAAGGTCAAGGAAAGAACCCGGATACTGAACCGGAAAAACATTGAACTTGAGGCGCTTATAAAGACGAACCAGAGCATCTCTACCGGACTTGACCTGAATAACGTGCTTGATACAGCGGTCAGGGAAGCTGTAAGAATAGTTAATGTTTCATATTGCTCTATTATTCTTGTAGATGAAGGAAAGGATTACGGGACCGTGACTTCAGAATACAGTCCTCTCTTCCGCCTGGAACCATCTCTTGGTGACCGCGTAGATCTCAAGGATTGTCCGACCATGGACGAAGCATTTCAGGGAAAGCAGTATGTATTGATCGAAAATACAGAAAATGCTGAGTTGTCCCCGAAAGAGAAAGAAACGGTAAACAGGCTGAACATGAGGTCTGTCCTTGTCATGCCGCTTGTTCTGGGAGAGAAGAAACTTGGTATAATGCAGTTGAGCAGCATCGGTGAGATAAAGAATTTTAGTCAGGAAGAGATCAACATCTGCCAGACGATAGCAAACCAGGTGGCAATAGCTATTGAAAATGCTCATCTGTTCACTCATCTAAAACGCCACGACCAGACACTTGAGACTCTTTTTGAGATAGACAGGGTGGTGAGCCAGTCACTTGATCTGGACAAGCTATTAAAAGAAGCGATAGCAAAAACCGTCCAGGTAACTTTGTCAGATGCAGGCTGGATATATTTACTTGGAGAAGATGGGAAAACATTGGATCTCAAAACATATATTGGAATATCCGAAGAGCTTGCGCATAAGGCTTCAAGGCTTGAAGTGGGACAGGGTGTATCGGGTATTGCGGTCAAGACAGGTAAACCTGTCACGATGGATATAGAGAACTATCCAGAACAGAAACTGCTGCCGCTTTTGAAAAAAGATGGCGTGACCTCGCTGGCAGGGATGCCCCTTCTTGCTAAAGGAAAGGTTCTGGGGGCTATAATTATTTCAAGCCGCAGGCACAGGGTCTTTGGAAAGGAAGAGAGCGATGTCCTGGCGTCCATTGGGAACCAGATAGGGGTGGCGGTTGAAAATGCAAGATTATACCGTGAATCAAGGATATCTTATGGGAAACTGCAGAAAGCATATGAGGAACTTAAATCCCTGGACAGGATGAAGAATGAGTTCCTGTCAAACGTTTCTCATGAACTCAAGACGCCGCTTGTGTCCATCCGCGGGTACAGTGAACTTCTTTACGATGAAAAACTCGGGACCATACCGTTGTCGCATAAGAAGCCGCTGGAGGCTATAATCAGAAATACAGAAAGACTAACGCGCCTCATAGACAGCATGCTGTTCCTGAGCATCCAGCAGATGGGAAAACCTGAGATCAGGATGAAACTAGAACCCCAATCCATTGATGAAATAATTTCCTCCTCGATGAATGATATGAAAGTTCAGGCAGAGAAGAAGGAGATCACACTTATTAAAGATTCACCTGCAGAACTGATAGTAATGGGGGACAGGGACAGGCTCACGGAGGTACTCCTTAACCTAATGGACAATGCCATTAAATTCACCCAGCCTGGAGGTAAGATCACTATTAAAGCCCGTGATGACCAGGAGAATGTAGATGCGGTACATATAACCGTCAACGACACTGGTATAGGAATTCCAGAGAATGTTATACCATCCCTTTTTCAGAGGTTTTTCCAGGCTGATGCTTCCCGTACCAGGAAATACGGGGGGACAGGTCTTGGGCTCTACATATGCAAGAATATCATTGAAGCACATAATGGCGATATCTGGGTGGAGAGCAAAGAGGGTGTCGGGACAACGATGCATTTAAGGCTGCCTAAGAAAAACTGATGAATATCTCTTCCAGGTATTCTCTCTCTTCACGTAATTCCATTACTTTATCCTCTCTCGATAGAAGTCTTGAATATCTCTGGTCATCTATCTCAATGGTCAGGTCGCCGTCGTATCCAGAATCCTTTAGCGCGCGCAATACCCCGCCCATATTTTTCTGGAGGTGCGATGGATAATGCGGTTTTCCGTTATGAGGGGAGCCAACATGCACATTGATCATTTTATCGCTGAGTTCATCGATAAAAGACATAGCGATCTGGGGGGATTGAATGAAGGCATGCACCACATCAAAAGTGAAAAAAAGCCCGGGGAATTTCGTAAGTACACTTTTCATTTCATCAGGGGTGGAGCACATGCTCTGCACACCCGGCATGCTGTTCTCAAGTGATAGCTGAATGCCCAGGCGGTCTGCCTTTTCCTTGCTCACCCTCAAATATTTAAGGAACTTATCCCGGTCTTCATCTGTTGGAGCGCGGTGGACAGTTCTCTTGCCTGGATGAATAGTAACGACCCTTGCCCCAATACTTTTCGCGAGGTCAAGCGACCACAGCGTCTCTCTTATTGTGACCTCATGGACATTATCGTTGATCGATGCAGGATTTAGATCAAGGACCGGAGCATGGAGAGTACATCCTTCAGGCATCATGGAGATCGTTTCCTCAAGAACCGCATGGGCTATCGAATCGTTCCTGTCCTTCCAGAAATCAGGCGTCTCAGCCCAGAATTCGATGCTCTTTATACCAGCCTCCAGAAGTATCTCAACTATATCATATACACTGTATTCCCAGAGGAACAGGGAAGCGCATGATATTCTCATTCTATACCCCATATCATTATTGGCAGCGAGACTATATATTAATTTCAGTCAATTCTCTTTGAGTGTCGAAGCTCAACTGCAATGCCTTTCCCGCATTGTTTCATCTCCCAGCCGCTCATATGCGCCCGCCCCACGCCGAAGAACTTCTCGCCTTCTACGAGCACTTCGTCGCCCGGGCGTATTTGCGGGTCAGCATATTCCACGCCGGGCGCGAGGATGCTGCTGTGTGGGGTGAAGTCGCCTATCTTCACCCTGTAATTGGTTTGGCCGCCAATGCGCAATCCTCCCTCCACGGTGAGCGCGATTGTCCCGTACTGCGGGATCAATGTTGCAAGCTGTTTCCCTGAGAACAACTGGAATTTAGGGAATGGCGCTTTGACGACCGCGCCGGATACAAGCATATCACCCGCTCCTTTTCCGAACTGGTAATCAGCCGCTGCGCGCATGAGGTCTAGTTTTGCTTCCTCTCCTGCCCGTTTTTTAACATTCTCATAAACTGAGACCGCCTGTTCAAGTTTTGCGAGGGATGCGCGTGAAGTAACGCCTTCATCCGCGGTATATACAAATTCAAGCTCTAGCTCTTTTTCTACATCTTCACATATTTCCCTGTACGCGCCGTGTACGTGCGCTACTATATTCTTGTACGTGTTCTTCTGGAGATACGAGCGCAGGCAGCCGCCAACCCAGGCTCTTTCTTCTTTGTCCCAGTAGCCTGTGACCGGGGTATCGTAATGCGCAGCGGGATACATCAATTCAAGCTCGCGCGGGACGACGCCCATGGGTGAGGTGATGATAACTTCATGCACGTACCTGCGGTATTTTCCCATGGCATTTATGAATTTCTGGTGGGAAGTGGAAACGGAGTATGGCTTTTTTGCAGAGCAGGGAAGGAGTACAAGCGTATCCAGGTCTGGCGGAGTGTACCTTTCCAGCACCCTTTGTGCGAATCGTCTGATCTCTACCCTGTTCATGGATTCCGACGTGTTCGCATACAGCGTGCATGACCTGAAGAGGGGCGTCCTTTTTTCAAGGAATGTGCCTTCTGCATCGATGAGACGAAGCGCCGCTGTGAGCCAGGGGCGCGCCCTGCACTGGCGTTCGATGTACTCGCGAAGATGACCTGACCTGATGTGTTCGCGGACGGCGCGCAGCTCTTCTCCAAGTTTCAATGTATTGTGCCTGGATATCGCTTCTGCACGTTCTTTTTTTGGGAGTTTGATGAGTTCATGCGGGGTATTACATTGACATACATCACAGGCGCAGGGGAATTCGTGCAGCCTGTCGAGATGGAATTCGCCTGAATTCGTTAGGTAGATGTCCTGGTATCCTTTAATGATCGGAAGTGTCTCGTCTACGATATCAACGCCCATGTATACGAGCATTGAGAGGTTCTCAGGAGTTGCAAGAGCGGGTGCGTACAGAAGCGAGTCTGCGCGGGTGGTTTCCTTAAGCTGGATGATGGAATTTACGAAGTCCCTGGCATGGTTCTCAAGCTGCTTTGCTGCGCCCATGACGTACAGTTCTGCTTCTATGGGTTTCTGGTGAAAGGGATGGATTAAGATGCCAGAGTAGCCTGAGTTTGCTTTTATTTGTGAAAGCGCGGCGCCGGTGTCGAAGGATTCCTGTAGTTGTTCGATGATATCTTCCTCTGTGTGCAGGGGCAAGGATTTATGAGGAGCTATGATTATTTTTTTTGAGATGTCTCCAATGTTCTCTGTTTTTTTCCACATGGAGCCAGAGTCTATTATTGGAGAATCCTTCTCATGTAGCCTGATGATCGCGGGAGTTGAGATATCCCTGTCAAGAGTAAGCTTGCCTATCCTGGCGGCGCCGTCGCGATGGGTTATTTCGAAGATTTTGGACATACGTGGATTCCCTGGACGTAGATATTGTTGTTTCGAAGTGCTATTAGGTGAGAGTTTTATTTAAACATGAGCCGCGGATCAAAAAAAAAGATCAGGTCTTCTCCTATGTAATCAGGATGCTGCCTTAGCACAGGCATCCTGTTAACTATCCAGCGGTACACCAGCACCTCAATGATGAGGATTGATATTACCACAATGACCTCTTTCCAGTAAAAGAGCTCATGATGCCCCAGTTGCCAGTTGAAGGTGATGTACACTGTGTTGAGCCTGTTCAGGATTATGGCGATCATTGTCCCCAGTGCGGCAAACTGCACAACTCCCACGCTCTTCTTCTGTACGCCGTAGAAGAACATGATCGGTGCAACTGCGAACAGCACGAATTCAACAATGAACAACTGACCGTAAAATCCGTTCAGGTAGCCCCAAGCATCTTCATATGAGATGCTTGCCAGCCGCAGCCCCACGTATGTGAACAGTATCAGGGAGCATGCCTTCCCTATGCCAAGAGTGATCTCATCCAGACTTCCAAGGTAGCGCTCATCAGCGCTTTTCCTCATGAACATCTGGGTGAGCTTGCTCACTATTATTACATAAACAAGCCCCGCAGCCAGCGCTGAGACAAAGAAAAGCCAGGGCATGTACGAACTCCACCATAAAGGATGAACCTTACCAGGCGCGAGCAGGAACATTGCCCCGAGTGCAGACTGGTGCAGCGTAGAGAGCATGATGCCTGCGACCGTAAGCACAAGGGTCGCTCCTACTATCAGTTTGCGAAGCCCCCGCAAGCCCAGCCACTCAAATGCCGAAGTTGAGAACTCAAGCGCCTGCACCGAGAGGTATAGAGTCACATGCCATGCTACAAGGAACATGACAGAGGCAGGACCGAACGAGAGGATCATAGGATAATATATTCTCCATGGTCTGCCAAGGTCTGTCATAAGGAATACCACTGCGAACAGGTAGCCGAGGAATCCCAGTAGAATTGCATTTGTGACAACGGGTTGGTATTTCTTGAGGCCGAAAATGTACACAGCAGTCCCCATCACGAAACCTGATGCAGAGAACGGAACTCCAACGAACAGCCCCACACCGAGCAGGAGCCCCCATGCCTGAGTATTCGAGGAATCTGTTACCTGCTCAAGACCGAACGCGAAACGCATGAAAATAAAGGCCAACCCAACCAGGACTATGATGCCTGCGATGATGTTGAAGGGGTTGATGAGCGATTTCACGTAGTCTTTAATACTGAGCTTGTTAAAGAACAGTTCATTGATCCAGTATTCGACAGTTTCTGTTTTCCTTAAGTCCTCAGTTTCTATCATGCCAGTCATTTCAGTTCCTCCATTTCCTCATCATGAGGCTGTTTCTCCTTTTTTGTCATCAGATATATCCCTCCAAACACCGCAGGCCATGAGATCAGGGTGAGATTGACAATGGAAAGAAAGTCCTTTGTTAACTCCGGATATGCTGTAGTTCCTATGTCCATCTGGAAATCAAGCTTCGAGAACGGAACTCCTGAGATATACAGCCATCCAGTCCCTCCTGCTTCGCGCTCGCCATAGATATGATCTATATACTTGTCGGGTTCGCCCCATATCCTTGTCCATGCCAGTTTAATGAGACTGCTTCTCTTGCCAAACGTGATGGCTTCCACAGGGCACGCCTCAGCGCATGCTGGAACGATGCCTTTTGCTATCCTGTGGTTGCACATAAAGCACTTCTGTATCTTTGGGTCAAAGGCGCTTGAATAATCGAACGCCGGTATGTAGAAAGGACAGGCTGTCATGCAGTACCTGCATCCTATGCACACTTTATCGTTCCATGTGACAGGACCGTCAGGTGTCTTCTGCAATGCCCCGACAAGACATGCTGAAACGCATGCCGGTTCCTCGCAGTGCATGCACTGCACCTTTCGATAGACCGTCTTTCCATCGACTTCAAAGCGATTGACCGCAGTATATGACTGAACGTCAGCAACGTAAGGTCTCCTCTTTTCCTCGAACACCGAAGTATCCTCGAAAGAGGTCTTTGGGGCCGGGAGATTGTTCGCCTTGTTACATGCGCCTTCGCAGCGTCGGCACCCTATGCACCTTGTAAGGTCGGATAGCATGCCGTAGCGGTCAGGGTATCCGGTGAAACTATGTGTGCCGGCGGATGATGCCGGCTGGGTACCAAGGAGGCTCATTGCCACCATGGACCCTCCGATCTTTATAAAATCACGCCTGTTCATTTTCATAGTTTATCCTCCTGTGGGCTTATGGCAACCCTTGCATGTATCGATGGTACGTCCTGCGTGGTCAGACGGCAGTTTGTCAGCCCCTGCAATGCCATTTGTATGGCACTTGATGCAGAAATCGTGATATACGATCTTTATGCTCTGCCCGCCCGGTATCCCATCAGGGTGGCAGCGGCTGCACTGTTCCCATGTCAGCGTGTGGGGTATTGCGGGTGCAGGCACAACAACTGTCGTTGGGGTGCCCATCGTGTGGCATAACTTGCATCCCTCAGGACCGCCGAATACCTCCTTATGACAGTGCATGCATCTTCCGTGAATAGCAGCCTTAAGCCCTGGTTTTGTCATCTCATCCGGATTGAAAGGGGTGCTATGACAATCCTTACAGGCATAGATCTGATCACCGCCGTTATGGTGGCAGTCCCTGCATGCTACTTTAGTGCTCATCAGGGTATGGAAATTCGCCGCTGAACCGTAGCTGATGGCAAGATACTCCGAGTTGTTCACACCCATCCATATTTCAGCCCTGTGCGCAGTGATCGTGGCTGGGCTGCCGTTGCTGTAATATTCAGGGAACACAGGCACTGCTATTGCAGGTTCTGCGTGCCCGTTCCCGCTATCCCCATTCGAATTTTGACCGCTTGAAACAAATGCTGATGCTACACCAAAAACCAGCCATATCGCTACCAGGATCGGGACGCTTTTTATAATATCCTTATTTTTCGTCTGTACGAGCATCCAGAAAGTAATGAATGCAAATAGAAATGCAACTACCAGTAAATATCCGAGTCCTTTAACGTATGTCATGTATTCAACAAATGTTTCCATAATATCCTCCGTTCATTTTCAATTTTTTTCCTATCCTGTCACTTGTTTTTTGATTTCTGATTAGCTCTGCTTTTATGGTATTCGTATTAACACCTCACAACAATTGTCTCCGTGAGATAACAAATTCCTGATCTCCAACTGCGCCTGTGAGCCAAACGCGTGATTAACAGCCCCTCTGAAAGTTTCGCGTATGGTCTGGCAGATGTATTTATCAACTGTATTTCCTTCAGCCACGATATTGCATTTCCTGACAGTATACACGAGATTGTTCCTGTCAATTTTCCATTCGCTTTCTCTGTGCAGCCTGGAATCAATTGCACCAAAGGCGTTCTGGAAGGCTTCCAGGTTCCATTTATCGATACTGTTCTCCCGTTCATATTCCTGCATCAGGGACTTGCCCATCCTTCTACCCAGCAGCGTAAGCGAGAGTGGTATGTCAGGGATGTTCTTGAGCCCTTTCAAGAAAGCCATGAACATTATCAGTTCCTGGTCCACCCTGCTATTGCTGATCTTCAGGTTGCTGACGATCTCGTTTATTTTTACCCCAACGTCGGGTCTGTGCGTCAGAACTATCATATTGGCAGTGGACTTTGCATCATATAAATGACCGCTAGCTTCCAGAAGCGCCACCAGGCTCTTCTTCAATTTATCGATCACTTCAATATTCCTGTAATTATGGAACAGTATTACGGTCTCCTGGTCTATCTCCACCCTGTCGACCACTCTCGATGTCTCATAAACTTCTTTTATTAATGGAAGCATCTCTTTTAAGGGTATTTCCTGTATGGGTTTTTTTGCCAGGGTTTCAATGGTTATCTCGCCCATTGGTATTTTTCCAGCAAGCAGGTCCTCGAAATAATTCCTGTGGACAGTGACCATACTGTAATTGCTTAACAGATGCCCATCGATCACGGTCTTCCAGAAAGAAGGTCGGCTCTTTATCGCCTGTATCACTTCATCCATCCCTCCGAAGAAATTATACAGACTGTTCTGTGCATCCTTTTTATTTGATCTTGATAGTTCGATTTTCAGGCAATCGCTGAAATTGCCGATCGACCGGATACCGAGCGATGCGTTATCAGGTGAATTCTTCACAATGTACTGGCATAAGATCGATGCAACGAATTTTATTTTTTGGGGAGCGCCTTTTATTTCGATCAGCACGTCAGATGGAGATGAATCACCATCTGATCTTATTGTAAGGTCAATGTTCCATTCAAGGTCATTGAACCTGTTGCGCAGGTGCTCCTCAAGCCCTCTCATGGAATTTATCAGCGAATGACCTATCATCTCATCCAGCAGGTTTTCAGGCACAAGTCTGCCGTCGATCTCTGCAAGCATCCATTTGAACAGTGAAGAATCAATCGAAGAGGAATTCTGGAGGGAACTGTATTTTCCTGCCCTGTCAATGATCTCCCTTACCGCAGCGCTGAAATTGCCGTTATGTTTTTGGACATAAGGCTGCATCTTATCGATGCAGTCGTTGTCCAGAGAGATGTGTCTTGTGACGATCATATTATTCCCTCCGTTCCCGTTTATTTCTGCAGCTCTTCATATAGGAGTTCCTTTTCCATCTTCAGAGCAGCCTCCTTGCGTGCCAGCGCTTTCATCGCTTCAGTGGGTTTTACTGAAACTACGATCCTGTTATTCCTGTCCTGCATGTATTCTTTCAGCGAGAATACCATGTATACAGCAAAGGTCGCAGGAATGAGGAACAGCCACCCTATCACGAAAGCCTGGAAGGCTCCCATGGGAAGGAGATAGGCAGCTCCCATCACTGTGGCGCCAACTACAACCGTTGCAACATATTTAAGCCACGATTTCATATTCTATCACCATAACATACTATCCAATGCCAATGTCAAAACAATATTTGTCAATAAAATGGCATTAAAACCATGGAATGGCATAAAATGGCAAAGTATGCCATCTTTTGACATAAGATGGCATAAATATTATCAACAGATGAAAATAATATTTTAATTCATTATATTTGAGCGCATAACGAACTCACGGTATCTTTATCGACACCTCACAGAAACTATCTCCGCGCGATATCAATTTGTTGATCTTCAGTTCTGCCTTATTACCGAATGCCTGTTCCAATACACCCTTGAAAACCTCCCTGATAGTATAGCAGATATAACGGTCAAAGGTATTCCCGGTTTCAGCAATGCTGCATTGCTGGATCGTATATAACAGATGCCTGTCTTCCAGTTTCCATTCGCTCACCCTGTGCAGCCTTGAATCGATGTTTTCCATTGCTTTTTTGAAGTTCACCAGATCCCAGTTCTTGATGCTGTTCTCTTTTTCATACTCCTGCAACAGCGACTTGCCGATCCTCCTGCCAAGAACTGTAAGGGACATTGGTATGTCCGGCAAATCGCGAAGTCCTTCCAGAAAAGTCATGAAAACCATTAATTCCTGGTCCACTGTGCTGTTGCTTGTTTTCATGTGCTCGACCATTTCATTTATTTTCATCCCAACCTCTGGTCTGTGCCTGAGCACTATCATATTGGCGGTAGTTTTGGCATCATATAGATGACCATTGGATTCCAGGAGCAGGATAAGGCTATTTTTTAATCTCTCTGCAGCATTCTTATTTCGATAATAATGTGAAACGATCACAGTTTCGTTATCTATTTCCACCCTGTCTACAACCCTTGCCGCCTCATAGACTTCCTTCATGAGAACCAGGAACTCTCTTAATGGGATATCCTGTAATGGTTTTTTTGCCCTGGTCTCTATCATTATTTCTCCGACAGGTATCTTATCAGTAAAAATATCTTCAAGATAATTCCTGTGTACAGTGACCATATTGTAATTGCTTGACAGGTGCCTGTGGATAATGTCTCTCCAGAAATCCGGACGGCTCTTTATGGCAGTGATTATTTCATTTAAACCTCCAAAAAAAGTAATCAGGCTCAACTGGGCATCCTTTTTATTAGATCTGAAAAACCCGATTTTTATACATGAATTAATATTAACAACGTATTTTATCTCAAGCGGTGAATAATGGAGTGAGTTCTTGACAAAATATTGTGACAGCAGGCTTGCCAGGAATTTAGTTTGTTGACGGGACCCCCTCATCTCTATCAATATCTCTGATGGATATGTTTCTGAGTCGTATTTAAATACCATTTCGATATCCCACTCAAGCTCTTCCAGCTTCTGCCTTACGGATCTTTCGAATTTTGACATCGATGTCATAAGCCCGGGATCAATTATTTCATCCAGCACTTTATCAGGGACAAGGATATCTTCCATTTCTTTAAGCATCCAGTTGAGCAAACTTGTATCAATAGCTGATGATTTCTGGTGCAAGCTGTGCAATACATCCCGGTTTATGATCTCTCTGATGGCAGCGCATAGATTGCCTCCGTGTTTTTCAAGGTACGGTGTCATCTTCTGTACATGCTCATCATCGAGTGAGATGTGTCTCAAGACCGCCAATTAAATCACCTGCATTAGTGTCCAGGCCATATCAAACACAAAACTCATATCCATTCATATGATTATTTATCCAATGACAATGGTAAATATGTATCTGACCACAACTATGTCGGTTTTATGCTGTTTTTGACATAAGATCGCCTGTGACAGCAAGAAATATAAAAAAACAGCATACATTAAAAAATATTTAAAAAAAAATATTTATAGAATGTATGTATTAATTGCCTCAACCAGTACCATATACGATATCCAGAGCATCCAGACGGTGATAGCAATGAAGATAACCGTAAAGACTGACTTTCCAAATGCCATTATGAGTCTATTACCTTTCCCATGGCTTATCTCAGTTACTTCATCTCTAAGTTCCTGATTTTTCATCACTTCTTCATATTCCCGGGCATGCTCATGGCGCATCTCTTCCTCCGGGATATTGCCGGTTATCCAGGACATATTAAGGAATTTCGTAAAGTGCTCGTCATAGAAATGCCCAATGAACACTGCAAGAGAAGCAAGGACTGCTTCCCATGTGTGGACCAGGTTGGCTATCTGGACGACTCCGAGAGGGAAGTACTTCATGGCTTCAAAAGGCTGCCACATCAATAATCCTGTGAAACCCATGACGACTGCCCCGAATCCTGCACCGAAATATTCGAACTTCTGCTTCCATGCATATCTCCCGAACTTTGGAGGTTCATCTGTTAGCCTAAAGTAATAGCGCATCTGCCAAGTGAAATCTTTGAGGTCCTGCAGATTGAACAATACATCAAAGCGCGGTTTCTCAAGAAGATGGAAGACCACATGGTAAACAGACACACCGATCATCAGCAAACCTGAATAATGATGGATAAATGTCCTGTTATCAAAGCCGCCCACAGAATCTATCATCATTTTCGCCCACCATTCATCAGGGAACTTAAGCGGGAAACCAGTGTATGCAAGCAGTATAAAGGTCGTGAAGAATATGATATGCTGTATGCGCTGGTTCAGCGTGAACCTTCTGAAGATCAAATCAGTCATGATGTTTCCTCCTTCCTATATCGAGTCCTGAAGTAATGCCCAGGAATATCAGCCCGAAAGTAAATGCCAGTTCAAACAGTATCATTATTATGTAGAAGTATGTTACAAGCGATTTAACATCAATAAAGAACAGGTTAACTGACTGCTCTTCATGGATCTTGCCGCCATAAACATAGACATTATTAGCTCCGGGATGGCAGTCTGTCTTTCCGCATGTCGCAGGCAGGTTCGCCGGATTTATTGCAGACTCTGGATCATCCTCGGATCTTGTATCGTGATTTTCATGGCAGTCAGAACAGGTA
>JAHIHJ010000108.1 GCA_018899795.1 Methanobacteriota archaeon | reverse complement strand
TTCGAACCGGCAGAGGTTCATTGCTGGCGCTTTGATAGATATGATCTTTGACAGCCTTGGTGAAGAACAGTACGTGGATGTAGTGATCGGCGTCGCCCTTTCAGGAATACCCCTGGCAAACCTCGTCGCAGACGAACTGGGTTGCGAATTCGCGACCTACCACCCCAACAAGCAGCGCTGGGAGCCCGGATCAAAAGATATGGGCGGCACTATCAGCCAGAATTTCGCGCAGGTGAAAGGAAAGAACTGTGTAATTATAGATGATGTTGTCACCACCGGAACAACGCTTTCAGAAGCAGTGGCTGTTGTTGAGGGCGCGGGAGGAAAACCTGTTGCCATCGCAGTACTCGTGGATAAAAAAGGCATCGACGACATCCAGGGCGTACCAGTCAATGCATTGCTGCGCGTTACCAGGGTGGATAAGTAAGAATAGAAATGCCAAACTGGGCGATACATCTATTTGTCCCCCTTCTTGCACTTTTGATCGTGAGCAGGAAAGAAGATTGGAAGTATATTCTTTTGCTGCTTCCGCTTGCAGTTGTGTCGGATCTGGACACGTTCGTGACCCAGCACAGGGCACTTGCGCATAACATATTCATACCGTTCCTTCTGCTCCTTGCCGGATGGAAGATGAGGAAGTACAGGACAATATTTGTTATTTCAGCGGTATATTTTGCATCGCATGTTTTCCTGGATATGTTCGGGGGAGGAGTAGTGCTGTTCTATCCTTTCTATGACCGGATGGCATTTGTTGATGCAAGCCTCATGATCGACCCGTCGAATTTTTTAATATGGACGTTCGACTATGGGTTCGATGAATACGGCTCAGTATGGACAACCGCGCTTGGTTATGTCACGGATAGTCCGGGCACGGCTTCGATGCTGTTCATACTTTTTGCAGGTATGTGGGCAGCTTACAGGCAGCTAAAGTTTACAGAAAAATAAAATATCAAAAATAGAAAAATTTAAAGAGATTTTATATGACTAAGAACCTTATGATCTTCGGGACCAGTTCACACGCTGGCAAAAGCATGCTTGTTACGGCTCTGTGCAGGTGTCTCTCCAGGAAATACAGTGTCGCCCCTTTTAAGGCGCAGAATATGAGCCTGAACTCGTGGATAACGCGGGACGGGAAAGAAATTGGCATCGCCCAGGCTATACAGGCAAAAGCGGCAGGTGTTGAACCGACGGCTGACATGAACCCGGTATTGCTGAAACCAAAAGGCGACCGCATCTCTCAGGTTGTTATCCTCGGAAAACCATTCGCTGACAAGAAAGCCGGAGATTATTATGATTCGATCGATGAAATGATGAGCATCGTTAAAGGGGCTTACGACAGGCTTGCATCAAAGTACGAGATGATAGTTATCGAAGGTGCAGGCGGGGCTGCTGAGATAAACCTGTACCACCGCGACATAGTGAATATCGGGACTGCAAGATTCGTTAAACCACATATAATCCTTGTCGGGGATATCGAGCGCGGCGGCGTGTTCGCAAGCATATACGGGACACTTGCGCTGCTTCCTGAGGACATAAGGTCTCTTGTTTTCGGGATAATAATAAACAAATTCAGGGGAGATATTGGTTTGCTTGAGCCAGGGATAAAGCAGCTTGAAGAACTCACGGGTCTACCTGTGCTCGGGGTCATTCCTTATACTGACATAAAAATACCATCAGAAGATTCAGTTTCAATTAAAGACAAGAACAGTAATCATCATCCTGTCAGGATAGCAGTAGTGCGATTACCGCACATATCCAATTTCACGGATTTCGAACCGCTTGAAAAGTATGCTGATATCAGATACGTGGAGATGGATGAAGACCTTGCAGGGTATGATGCCATAATTCTTCCGGGGACAAAAAACACCATCGATGACATCACGAAGCTGAAGAGGAAAATGGATAAAAAAATAATAGCAGAGGCGAAAAAAGGAACACCGATAATCGGGATATGCGGGGGATACCAGATGCTGGGTGAGGTGATTATAGACAGCGGAATAGAAGGGACAGGCGGGGCAAGTTCAGTGAAAGGTCTTGGGCTGCTGAAGGTATCCACTCGCTTTTGCGAATATAAGAAGAAGACTGAGCAGGTGGAGAAAACGATTACCGGCAACGGCGCGATCCTGGGTCAGATAAACGGCGAAACGGTGACCGGATACGAGATACACATGGGTGAGACCCTGATCGACAACGGGGGCGGAGGGCATGCTTTCGGCGACGACGGCTGCGTGAGCGAAAGCGGTCTTATCATCGGGACGTACCTCCACGGGCTGTTCGGGAACGAGAATATCAGGAACGCTTTTCTGGGTTATTTATATAAGCGCAGAGGTATGATATTTAAAGGCAGGGAAGAAGGCGATATCATCGAGGAACTTGCCAGCTTCGTAGAAAAGAACCTGAATATGGAATTAATATACCGGAGGATTGAAGATGAAGCAGCTTGAGGGAACAGCAGGGAAAATACGGTCAATGGAAATACGCGGCGCAGGGCGGATAGCGCGGGCTGCGGCAGCAGAACTCCGGGATTATGCAAAGCGGCTTGCGACAAAAGATATTGATGAGTTCAATGAAAATATGAAATTCGCGGCAGAGCTGCTTGTTGGCACGCGACCGACCGCTGTATCGCTTCCGAATGCGGTTAGGGCTGTTATGCGGTATAAAGGCGCGACAGTAGATGAAGCGAGAATGGATGTCAAAAAGCTTGCTGATGAGTTCATCACTAATTCCGAGAATGCTGTTAAGAGGATCGGTGAGATCGGGGCAAAAAGAGTGCGCGATGGTGATACCATCATGACGCATTGCAATTCATCAGCAGCAATCTCAATCATGGCTGCGGCGCATGCACAGGGGAAGGATATCACTGTCATTGCGACTGAATCAAGACCCAGGATGCAGGGGCTTCTTACAATAAAGCAGCTTGATGATCTTGGGATAAAGACCACTCTGATAGTGGATTCTGCTGTTCGGTATTTCATGAAGGAAGCAGACCTCGTGGTCATGGGAGCAGATGCGGTAACAGTGAACGGCTCTGTCATCAATAAGATCGGGACTTCGCAGCTTGCAATGGCTGCGCATGAAGCGCGAAAGAACGTGATCATTGCAGCAGAGACATATAAATTCAGCCCAAGGTCACTTCTCGGTGAGCTTGTGGAAATAGAAGAGCGCGACAGCGGCGAGGTGCTGAGCAGGGAAAAGCTTGCTGAGTTACCCAATGTGAGCGTGAGGAACCCTGCTTTTGATGTGACGCCGCGGGAGTATATCGACCTGATATGCACCGAAGTCGGGGCGATACCGCCTGAGATGGCTTATGTGATTATTAAGGAGTTCCTGGGATGGGGAGTGGAAGAGATGAACTCCAACCAACATAATTCAATAAGAAAATAATTATTAGAACCAGGCGGGAAACCCGGTGACTTCTTACTCGAACTCTATCGTCGCCGGCGGCTTCGGCGTTATGTCATAAAGCACCCTTGCTACACTAGGAATCTCTCCTGTGATGCGCGATTCTATCTTCCTCAGCACATCCCACGGCAGCTCCATCGCCTCGGCCGTCATCCCGTCCCTTGAACTAACGGCACGCACAGCGATTATCCATCCATGCACGCGGTTATCGCCCTTCACCCCGGTCCCTTTTTCAATAAGCGCAGCAAATGTCTGCCACGGCGCGAACTGTTCGACCAGTTCCTCCTCCACGATGGCGTTAGCGGCTCTCACCACGTCAATCTTTTCTTCAGTCACTTCGCCTATTATCCTGACAGAGAGCCCTGGTCCCGGGAACGGCATCCTGTCTGATATCTCCTTTGGAAGCCCAAGCGCCCTTGCCACCTCGCGCACCTCATCCTTATAGAGATCCTGGATAGGCTCGACTATGCCTTCAAAATCGATAACGGACGGAAGCCCGCCCACGTTGTGGTGGCTCTTGATGCCGCCTTCGGATTCTATCCTGTCAGGATATATCGTCCCCTGGATA
>JAHIHJ010000107.1 GCA_018899795.1 Methanobacteriota archaeon | reverse complement strand
GGACCTATCAACACGATTTGCCCCAGATTTCGTAGGTCTGGAACAATTATATATTGATTATTAAGTATAAAGGGTTATCCTCGACACTATCCCACAATCTGATTATTTTTAAACTATGATTTTAGTTTTGCTCAGGTCATAGATTACAACATTGTAATCCGTGAAATCCGTGTCTTGGGGACGTTTTTTAGACACAGATTTACACTGATTCACACAGATTTTTGGTTGTATGCGGTCAGATAATTGTGTTACTGATTTTGAACTTGTGCCGTTATCCTCTCAGCATCTTCATAATATCGTGCTTTGTCACCATACCGACCACTACTCCTTTATCGAGCACAAGAACTGCCGGGTTCTTTTCAAGTATCCTTGAGACCGTATTTGCATCAGTAGCGGGAGAAACCGTGGGGAAAGACCCGCCCATGATATTTCGGACAAGAAGATGTGATACTTTCTTTATATCCTGGTCTGTCATTGACGCCACTATCTGGTCAGTTGATATGCTGCCGACCGGGACTCCGCCGTCAATTACAGGCATCTGGGAAAAGCCGTGCTCTTCCATTATGCTTGCGGCAACCTCTAAAGAACTGTCTGAAGTTGTATGGATTATAGGCGAATGCATGACGCTTCTGACAAGCACCTTCTCTTTTCGCGCAGCATCAAATGCATTGAATATCTTGTGCAGGGTCGAAAGCCTTGGATCAACATCCCCTGACTCTATGCGCGCTATGAGGGGCTGGCTCACCCCTGCGCGTGTAGCGATGTCGTGCTGGGTAAGACCCAGTTCAAGACGCAGTTTCTTGAAATCTTCTGGTGTAGGGAGGAACATAATATATTACTATGGGTAATAAGAAGTATATAAAATTGATGAATAGGGGGATCAGACATCATTCGATCCTTCTCACAACCACGCTTCCATCCTTCATCCTGACCAGTCTCTCCCTCACTATCCCGTATTTATGATAGCTCATCGCCTCCACATGCCCGATCCCAAGTTTATTAATTATCACTTTTGCATCATCCTGTGACATCGCCATCTCCTCCACCGGCTGTGCTGTCCTTATCTTCTTCTTTGCGTAAATCACTCCATCCCTCAGGTTCGCCCCGGCAAAGCTTTTTGCGTCATTCAATATCAGCGTTCCTGACTTCATGTACGCACCTGCGAACTCGCCTGCCATCCCATCCACTATTACAGCGCCCCCGTCAAGATGTGCGCCCGCGTTCATCCCAGCGTCACCCATGACATGAACCACACCTTTTCGCATCAATATCCCTGTGCCGTTATACGCGTTCCCCTCCACCGAAACAAGT
The DNA here is from genome assembly GCA_018899795.1 of Methanobacteriota archaeon. The sequence continues at coordinate 2,522 of JAHIHJ010000107.1, read as the reverse complement.
ACATCACAATAACACCGTGCTGCTATCGTTCCTCGAAGTATTCCATCGTCCAGCAAAAGGTGTTTTTTCGTCTCATCATATTTATTGTTGACAGGTTTGTCTTTTCCCTGCCCTTTGCAGAGAATTTCAGTGATAGACCTGAACTTGCGGTAGCCAGGTTCATCTGAGACAACCTCTATCACATTCCCCAGAGGCTCTTCCACATTCCCTTTAACATAAATGACTCCGGATACCATGCCCATCCCCATCTCAGAACCTGCATCGCCATCGATATAAAGTTTGCCCGCCACTTCAACCTCTCCCGTCCCTCCGGATTGTCGCAGGTCAACGCCCATGCTATAAGCCAGCCGCTTCCCGGCGCTTCCGCGTATCCTGACCTCCCCGCCGCTCCTTAATTCATCCACCAGGTCTTTGAATGAAAAATCAGTGCCCAACTGTGATGGTATGGTGCTGTCAGGACGGAGCCTGCTGTTCTTCAATGTGAAAGTATATGTATAATCACAAAGGCTGTCCACGTGCTCTTTCAGGGTAACTAACATATTTACTCCAATGATTTTCGTTCTGGTATTCTATATATTGGTAATTGCCAGTATAGTACATCATGCGCCGTCTTGAAACCTTCAGGTCAAAAGGCACCTTCAATTCCCTCTGGTACTGGGAAGATATAGTTTCTCCATTTAAGGTCGCCTTCAATTATTTCTGCATGTGCCTTGCCCGCATCTCTCCATCGCTGCGGCTCAAGAACTTTCTCTATTCTGCGATGGGCATCAGGATCGGCAAGCATGTATCAGTGGGGCTTGAAGTTAATATGGACGTATTTTTCCCTGAAAAGATCGAGATCGGGGACAACAGCATAATCGGCTTCAATTCTACTATCCTGTGCCATGAATTCCTTGTAGATGAATACAGGCTCGGGAAAGTCATCATCGGGAAGAACGTAACTATAGGTGCAAATACCACTGTTCTTCCCGGAGTAACGATAGCGGATGGCAGCGTCGTGTCGGCGCAATCTCTCGTTAACAGCGATGTATCAGGCTTCGTTGGCGGTGTACCTGCGCGCCCCCTGAAGAACGGGCAGGAATGATGGAATGGATGTGATCGGGTTCTTTTTCTGGTTCAAGAAAGAGCCGCGGATGAGGATAATAATGCTGATATCCTGCATCATCGGGAGCCTGTTCGGTTTTTACTATTATCAGGGGCAGTTCGAAATAACGCCATTCTACCTCTGGTTTTTCGTTCCTGACAGCCCATTTTTTACCTTCAGTTACGTCCTGATACTTCTTTTTTATTCATTCAGGATGCGGTCAAATACCTTTGATGCCTTTGCATTTATCGGGCTCAATAAAGTGGGATTATGGACTATATTCGTCCTTTTCTGGAACTATGAATATTATTTTTCCCCTGCCATGCGGGATGAACGGATTGTGATACTGCTTCTTCATATCGGGATGATGGCGGTAGCCGCGACACTTCTGAAAGAGATGAACAAACTGAAACTTGAAAGTTATCTTGTGATATTAGGATTTTTTGTTGTTTCTGATCTTATGGATTATGTGGTGGCTGGCACGCATCCAATTATTCCAGCAGGTGGCGTCGTGGCAGCTATGTGGGCGTCAGCGGGACTTACTGTTATTACATGCGCTGTGACGTTCTATTACCTGGAAATATCGGGAAGGTCATGACTTTCGGGAGTGGTGTGTCTCTGCGTCACGGGGGGCATAATGCCGATAAACCCAAAACCACAGAGAGCACAGAGGACACAGAGAAAAACCGTACGATAGGACACGGATGACACAGATGACGCGGATACGCGCGGATCAGTGAAAATCCGTGTAATCCGCGTCATCCGTGTTCGATTTAAATTAAAGTGTATAATCGTATGAAAACATTGATATTTTGGAAACTAATACATTCCGACTTCGCAAAGAGCGCAAAGCCTAGCCGCATTTTTCTTTGCGAACTTTGCGTTCTTTGCGGTGAGTTCTTTGTATGTGGATCATCCTTCCGCCCTCACTTTGAGCGCCCGGTTCATTTCTTCAAACCCCCGCCGCGTGTCCATTTCCAGCATGCGCAGTTCACGACCAGATTCTGCTTTGAGAACGCGGGGGCGGAAAGTCATGCCTCTTGCACCTGAAGGCTTGAGATATACTTCGAGCTGCGCGCCTTCCCTGGGTTCGCCGCTGGCACGGCGTATGAAGGGATTCCATTGGGGATAACTGGCAAAATCGGTGAGGAGGTGCCAGATACGCGAGGGAGGGGCGGTTATTGAGATTTCGGTGAGGAGGTGGGTCATGGGTCAGGTTCAGTCGTGTTTTTCAACTATTCAATGTGAAAGAGGTTTATGAGGGTATAATCTTTTTTTAAAAAATAAAGGATTAGTTTGATTCACCCCCAATCCTCAATCGCTTCATTTATTATGTTATATTAGGGTCACATTTCCAATAACAAATCTATTTCTTAGATGTAGTTACTTCAAAAATTTCAAATTCCCCTGATATATTTTTGATGTCGTTAATCGTCTC
>JAHIHJ010000106.1 GCA_018899795.1 Methanobacteriota archaeon | reverse complement strand
TCTTCTCACTCATTCCTATATATATCAGTCGTGATTTTTTGAAGGGGTAAGGGATTTCGGTTCCTTTTAAGAAAATAAAATAGAGTCCACATAGTCCCATTAAAGGCTTGATATTTCTTGGTTCATAGTCTTGATATTTATCAAAATAAATCTTAAATAAGTGCATTCTATCTAATTTTTTTGAAACGATAACCTCCTTTTTTGATATAGGCATCAAAGTATTTTCCATGAGAATCAGCTTTCATCAGACCTTCATATTTTGACTCTGGGACATTGAAATATTGATAAATACCACCACTTTTAAACTCGATTTCCAAAACATTTGTGTTCGGGTCGTAACCAATTGATTGCAAGTCACTTGATTGCACAAATTGTCGGTTCATTTTCACTCCATTATTTATGATTCAACATCTACACCACCGTTTTTTGCGATTTATCTATTTATATCATTAAAAATAAAAGGGCACCCTCGTGCCCTCTCACCTCGCCCTCACCGACTCCAGCGCCTGCTGCACCATCGCCCTGTAGCCCTCCACATCAGTAGAGTAATGCTCCCTCGCCTTTACAGCATCAGGATTATCACCCTTTAGCTTCTCAAGCCTCGCCATGGTATGCTTCGCGCAGTCCACGACCCACCTGTCCCTCGTCGCAGCATCCACTATCTGCATGGACTCTGCCCTGATGGACGTAAGAACGTTCCCTTCTTTTGTGGTGTATGTCGTGGGCTTCCCGATGACAGCGATGAACTCAGGAGGCGTGGTCTTTGCAAGAACCTGCGCTGCTTCAGGCTGGTACTGTCCCGCATTCACGAAGAACGCGCCAGTGGGGTCAACAATACGCCCGCGCCAGAACTCTGCGTCTGTGCCCACATCGTCCTTCTCGATCAGCGTACCCACGATAAAGACGCGGTTGCACTTTGCGCCCGTCGGTGTGAGCAGGTACGAGGGAGAATACTGGTCCTGCCCTTCCTTTGCCTGTAAGTTAGATTCCCTGAACTCTGCTGCGAATATGCGGTGCGCCACCTCGCGCACGAATCCTGATCCGTTCCCTGATCCATTTTCAGCCATGTTACGCCTCCTGCGCCACTGGCGCCGCGCTTCCGAGCAGCCTCATAATATCTTCATCTATCGGTGCTGTATCCTGCCGGATCGTGTCAACAAGTATGAACCTGTCAAGTTTGGCTCCCGATACGGTGAAATACCTGCCCACCAGCTTGCTCTTTATCACATCAAGCACCACAGCCTGGTCAAGAGCCTCTGTCGCCATGTCCTTAGCCTGGTCAAGCGTAATGCCGACAAGCGCTTCAGTGACTTCCCTGTTCAACAGGATGTCCTGCACCTTTTCCCCGTCGTCCATGACCGCCTTCACGCGCAGATCGTATATGCCATCCACCTTGCCATGCTCTCCGCATGCGCCCTTGATCAGCGCGCGGTTGCATTCAGGGCAGCGCTTTATGAGACCTGAGCCGCTCTGTATGTCCACTATGGCCCCGCTGTATTCAACAAGCGTCCTGCCAACCTCAACATCCTCATCTATCGGGACTATTTCACTTGTCTTATTCAGCTTGACGCTGAACTGTCCCTGCCATTCCGAAGTTGTGATGTTCTTGAACAGGTAGCTCTTGCCTTCCTCCACCTGAGGCAGACCCGCTTTCGTCCATTTTGTGAACTTTATCGTTCCTGATTCGTCGCCAAGCAGTCCGACCTGGGACACGGATTCATGGTTCGTCTCCCACAATTGCACTACTTTACCGCGAAGTGTTACCCACTTGCCATCTTCTTTTATCTCTGATGCTTTCACCTGCGGTGTTTCACGCTTCTCGAAAAACTCAGTTCTCGGGATATTGTGCTGCTTCAGAAAATAGTTGATGACGTTCCTTCGTGCTTCTTCAGGAGGCACCTTGAACTTATTTATCAACTGGTCCAACCGGGTTTCGATTTCTTCTGGCTGTACTTTGATACCCAATTCTGTGAATCGGGCTTCTATCTTTGTTGCTATGTCACTCATATTATTCCTCAAGCCTCTTGTTTAATCTTTTAGTTGAGAGGCAATAATACCCTTGCACCTGTGAGAATATAAAGGTTATCAGAGCGGTGTGAAAGTAATCTACCAAAGATAAATAAGAGAACATTTCCATTAAATGAAATATGCCTGTGGATAGATATCAAACGATAAGAAATAAGCTTGTCTCTTTCATTAGTAAAAAAGTACATGAAGCAGGTGCAAGCGGCGCTGTCATCGGGTTAAGCGGCGGCATAGACTCAAGCCTCACAGCGTATCTCTCTGTCGAAGCGCTTGGCGCCGATAAAGTCCTGGGTCTGCTCCTGCCTGAAAAAAGCATCACGCCAGGGCAGGATATTGATGATGCAATGGAGGTAGCAAAGCTCCTTGGCATCGAACATAAGACCATAGATATCTCAAAAGTTTTAAATTCATTTTCATCCACCATCCCTGATTTCGATAAGAACAACCTGCTTGCGTGCGGAAACCTGAAGGCGCGCACCCGCATGTGCATCCTGTATTACCATGCAAACCTCAGGCATCGCATGGTCGTGGGAACTGGGAATAAGACTGAACTGCTGGTCGGGTACTTCACAAAATACGGAGACGGCGGCGTGGATATTGAACCGATCGGGGGTCTTTATAAAACACAGGTACGCGCGCTTTCGCAGCATATGGGCGTGCCGAAGCATATTATTGATAAAACACCCACTGCTGGTCTATGGCCAGGGCAGACCGACGAGGGGGAACTGGGCGTCACCTATGAAGTTGCAGATAAGATACTCGCGATGCTCGTGGATGAGAAGAAGGATATTTTAGAGGTTAAGAAAAAATTCTCAGCGTCCCATGTTGAGAGGCTTGTTGCCCTGATGAAAGCTAATAAGCATAAAAGGCAGATGGCACCATCTCCGTAGTTTCTCGCACTGATCCGTGAAAATCCGTTGAATCCGTGTCATCCGTGTTCCGTTTCAATATCTGACCAGCGGTTTTGACAGGTGCCTCCTCGCGGATGGCGGAACTTCATAGAACCCTGTCGAAATATTCCTCTTAATTGATTCAATAACCTGTTCTTTCGCTTTCGTTCCACATTTCTCGCACCTGAATCCCTGTCCATATCCCATGGACTTCATCCTCTTTCCGCAGCATAAGGGGTTACGCAGTTCATTCTGGTTCAGGGCAGTGACTTTGAGTTTTTCAAGGTTCAACGTTCCATCCTTCACGCTGCCGTACACTGTGACCTCATCACCTGCGCTAAGATTCCTTATAATACTGCGAAAGCCTTTCGTGGGCTCAAATGCCGCGCATTCGATAAATGCAGAGCCATCAGATATCTCAAAAATAACATGCCCACCCTCTATGGTTTTGGGGGATCTGCTGACCGTTCCCTCGAGAATATACGAGCGGGAATCCAGCGCCTCGCTTATCTTCGCTCTCAAAAGATGCATGTCTGTATTCTGGTTGGTCATGTAAACGACATATCGTTCCACAGGCTCGCTTTTGACAAATGAATACGCCCGCCGCACCGCAAGCTCGCTCTTTCCCCTGATGCCAAAAAGAATTGGGTCAGGCGAATGAGGCGCGAACACGATGCGCCTGTTCTCATGATCCACCGTGTCCCATGTATCAGGCTGATCTGCCGCATTCCATACAGAATCCTCGTCTATCTCTCGCGGTGTGCCCCACATCTTTTTTTCCCTGTACGCAATAATCTCATACGTTATATCAGGAAGACCGGTAAGAGCGAAACCCGCCGCAGCAAGAGCGCCGATAAGACCTCTGCCATTCTTGAATCCTTTATGGATTATCCCGTAGCGCGAAAGTATTGCCTCTGCCTCGCATATCTCAAGCACATCCTGGACAGCCCTCAGGGAAAATCTGGCGAGCTCTTTTTTCACATCCTCTGATGCATCCTCGATAAAAACCACGCCGGGGTTGGTATTCTCTGCCGAAAATTCCGCCATCTCTTCGACCAGATCAATGACCATCTTCCTGACAGTTCCGGCGTCCTCGCTTCTTTTCAAATCGATGGGAATTGCCATGGCAGCGTTCCCGCGCGTCTTGTAAATTATATTAGGGTTCAGACGGACAAGAAGCGGGTATCCTTCTATCCTGCCGAAAGCCACAAGTTTCTCGATCAGCACGGCTGCAAGGTAGGTCGTGCACATTCCTTCCTTTGAATCCGTGTCATCAAGTCCTATTATCATTTGCTTTCCACTCATATTCGATCGGATAAAAAACCTTGTCGGCTTAATGAGGCATAAGTATTTATATTAGTATAATAACAATTCATTTAATGAATAAGGAACTGCTTATCAACCGGGTTGTCTCAATATTGAGCAAAGCGGGGTTTAATATTTCTGACCGCTGCGACATCCGTCCAAGAAGTTTTGACCTTGCGGCACGGCGGGATGACTTACTGCTGTTGATAAAAGTATTGTTCAATATCGACGGCCTGAACGAAGAGACAGCCAATGAAATGCTGTTCCTCTCAAAACACCTGAACGGGAACCCGATAGTTATAGGTGAAAAATCCAGGGACCATTCACTTGAAGCAGGTGTCGCATATCTCAGATATGGTGTCCCTGCCATTGATATAAACACATTGGATGATTATTTTACAGAGAACATACCACCCCTTGTATATGCAGAACATGGCGGGCTGTATGTGAATATCGATGGGAAGATCCTGAAAGAAGAACGCATAAGTAAAAATATCTCTCTTGGCTCCCTTGCAAATTCGCTTGGCGTATCAAGAAGGACAATAAGCAAGTACGAGGAAGGAGAAATGGCAGCAAGCGTCGATATAACCCTCAAGCTTGAAGAGAGACTTGACAGGGGATTTGCAGTAGCAGTTAACCTGTTTGAAAAACGCGACCCTCATACACCGAAACATGAACACGTTGAAAAGGGCTCATCGAAAATCCTTTCCCAGCTTACAGATATGGGATTCGAAGTCCTCCATACTTCGCAGGCTCCGTTTGACGCAGTATCAATTCCAGCAGATCGCAGGGACGAAAATGGAACGATCCTCACAGGTGTCGGTGAATTCACTTCAACGATGGTCAAGAAAGCGCATCTTATGAGCAGCATATCCGAGGTCGCGCTAACACAATCCCTTTTGATAGTACGAGGCGGCAGTAAAATAAGGAATATCGAACGGACCGTTGTAGTTGAGGATACGGAACTTAAAAAATACAGCGACAAGGATGACTTAATTAACCTTATGCAGGAAAGAGGGCGCAGAGTGGTCGTTTCATAAGGGTTATTATTTTCGTGGTTCAACAATAAGTGAAGTAGATAAATGACCAAAAAGATCGACTGGTATGATGAATTTGTAGACCTTCGTTATACTCCGGCTAAAGACGACCTTATCTGCCTGTATTATTTTGAACCTGCAAAAGGCATGAGCGAAAAAGAAGCGGCAGGGAGGATAGCCTCTGAAAGTTCTGCCGGAACATGGACTACACTGCACAAACTCCCGGAACGAGTGGCTAAAATAAAGGCGCGTGCTTTCCATATCGAAGGAAAATATGTGAAAGTCAGGGTACGACCTGTTACAGGGGCGGTACCCAAACCCAAGATAGGCTTTAGCGCTGCGGAGCATTCACAGGTAGCCTATGAAACATGGATGGGTGGCTTTGATCTTGTAAAAGATGATGCGTTTGATTGGTGTCGATGAGATCCATGTGGGCACAGCAATAGGGAAATTAGTAGGGACAAAAAAGGAAGTCGTTGGTATCGCAGATATGCTTCGCTCCCCCCGTGTAGAGCCTGGAACTATGCTCGAACAGGACTGGGCTGGGATCAAGTCCGTACTTCCGGTCTCATCTGGAGGTTTGCATCCCGGATTGGTGCCGCATGTTATGCATATCCTTGGAAATGATTGCACTCTGCTTGTAAGCGGAGGCATCCACGGGCATCCGAAGGGAACTCGCGCAGGTGCGGCTGCAGTTATGCAGGCGATAGAAGCGACAATGGATGGTATTGACCTCAAGCAATATGCAGTTAATCATAAGGAATTAAAGCAGGCTCTTGAAAAATGGGAATATTTCAAGCCCAGGTAATTTCGATCAAAACAGTGATTTTCTCTTAGATTTCTTTTCTTTTACCTCTTCTTTCTTCTCTGGCTCTTTGACCTCAGGGGCAGGAACTTCTGCTTTCTCTTCGGGTTTCTTCTCTTCCATCCCAAAATTAAATAACTTGACATCATGCGGCGCTGTTATCTCAGGCTCATGCGGCACTGTGACAGCTTCTTCTTTTATCTCTTCTTTCTTCTCTGGCTCTTTAAACTCAGGGACAGGAACTTCCACCTTATCTTCGGGTTTCTTCTCATCCATCTCAAGTGTAAATAAATTGAGTTCAGGAGGCGCGGTTATTTCAGGCTCTTGTGGTATTGTGACGGCTTCTTCTTTTAACTCTTCTTTCTTCTCTTCCGTCTCCAGCATCGTTATATCAAGCTTGAGAGGAAGTGTGACCTCTTCTTCTGGCTTTTCTTCCTCTTTGTCAGACGTGGTCATGCCAAGCTCAAGAGGCAGTGTAACCTCTTCTAACGCTTTCTCTTCTATTTCTGTTGGCGCTAATTCAGGCTCAGGAGATACCGCAGGCTTTTCTTCCAGCTTCTCTTTTTCTGCAACAAGCGTCGGTATATTGAGCTTGCGAATCCGAGGCACCACGAATTCTTCAGGCAATTCATCTTCAAGTTCATCTGATTCCGGAGCCTCTGCTTCAGGTACTTCTCTTGTTTCCTCTGTGGGTTCAGGGACCTGTTCTTCTTCAGGTCTCATCCAGGGCTTTTCCTGAGCTTCGCTTGTTGCACCGACAGTCTCAGTGGCTGTGATGGGTACTTCTATAGAGGGTTTTGCAGGCGCAAAAAAATCAGACTTGATATCGAATCTTTCGGGTCTGAAATCTTCGGGTTTGATTTCGGCTATCCCTGCAAGTTCGCCTTTAGTTTCTTTTTTGGGCTGGATTTCAGGTTCAGCCTTTGCTTCACGTTTCTTCTTTGATATTCTGAGCCTGATCAATAAGAAAAAAGCAATGATAATTAGAATAACGTTTGCAATGATCAGCAAATTATTCGGGGAAGCAAAATCTATGCCTTCAATGTAAGTTTCAATACCCATATTACCTTCAGATATAATATTAATAGTATAATACTTAATGTTTTTGATTGTAAACATGATCCGGACTTGAAATTGTATCGAGTAAATTTTTAAAACATAGAAAATCATAAACTCTTGATTCTGCGGATAATATATCGAAAATTTTTTGTTAAAGAGAATATTCCCTATTAGAAAGACTGCCATCTGTCTAACGCAGGCATCATGAACCCAAATTTATCATTATTAATAATGATAAGCTTTAAATACAATGAATAATCATTATAGATGGGTGATATACTTGGAGACAAGAAACATACCAGAAATCGTAATGAAGAGGAAAGTATGCGAGTCGTGTGGCGAGGGCAGGTTCGAATTTGACCTTGATATATGCGGGTCGCGCGAATATATCTGCGGCAGTTGCTCCACCTGAGCACCTGCTCAGGTGAATCTTATTTTTTAATAATTTCTCTATTTAAACACAGATTTACACTGATTTAATGTATATTTTTTGTGCATAATACGTTTCTGTAGAACTCACGCCGTTTTCCTCAGCTTCGTTATCATATCTCTTAGTTCTGCAGCTTTCTCAAACTCCAGGTTCTTCGCAGCCCTGTGCATTGCAGCTTCAAGTTCTATGATGTAATTGAACATCTCCTCTTTAGGTGGAAGCGCAACCTCAGGCGCCCGCGGCTCAACTGCTTTCCTGATGGTCTGCGGCGTGATATTGTGCGCCTCGTTGTAATTTATCTGCATCGTTCGCCGCCTGTTTGTTTCATCTATCGCCCTTTGCATCGAACCTGTGATCCTGTCAGCATACATCACCACTCTTCCCTCGATGTTCCTCGATGTCCTGCCTATTGTCTGCATAAGCGAGCGGTCTGAGCGCAAAAATCCCTCTTTATCAGCGTCCAGTATAGCAACAAGCGCCACTTCTGGAAGGTCAAGTCCCTCACGAAGCAGGTTTATGCCCACAAGCACATCGAATTCCCCAAGGCGCAGCCCCCGGATTATATCGATGCGCTCAAGCGTCTCTATCTCGGAGTGCATGTACCGTGCCCTGATACCCATGCTGATAAGATACTCTGTCAGGTCTTCAGCCATCCTTTTCGTGAGCGTGGTAACAAGGACTCTGTGCGACTTTTCGGTCTTTGCATGGATCTCAGCCATAAGGTCGTCTATCTGTCCATTCACGGGTTTTACCACTATATCGGGTTCAACGAGCCCTGTCGGTCTGATTATTTGCTCAACCACCTGGGCGCTGTGAGCAATTTCATAATCTGAAGGCGTCGCGGAAACGTACAGCACCTGGTTGACACGCGTCTCGAACTCCGCATACGTGAGCGGTCGGTTATCATAAGCAGAAGGCATCCTGAAGCCGTAATCCACAAGCGATCCCTTTCGCGCATGGTCGCCAGCGTGCATGCCTCTTACCTGCGGCAGCGTGACATGGGATTCATCTATCACCACAAGATAATCATCAGGGAAATAATCAAGCAGTGAGTACGGCGGCTCACCGGTCTTCCTTCCGTCCATGTGACGGCTGTAGTTCTCGATCCCCTGGCAGTACCCGATCTCATGCATCATCTCGATATCGAACTTCGTGCGCTGCTCAAGGCGCGCGGCTTCGAGTATTTTCCCCATGGATCTTAGCTCATGAAGCCTCTCCTCAAGTTCATCTTCTATAGATTCAATCGCAACATCGATCTTTTCCTGGGGCATCACGAAATGCTTGGCAGGATATATTACAACCCCCTCACTATCCCGTATCGGTTTCCCTGTCAGGGGATCAAATTCAACTATCCTCTCGATCTCGTCCCCGAAAAGTTCTATCCTCATCCCGGTTGAAGCGTATGAAGGGAACACTTCAATAGTATCTCCGCGCACCCTGAACTTTCCTGCAGAAAAATCCATGTCGTTTCGCTGGTACTGCATATCAACAAGCCTGGAGAGTATCGCCCTTCGCTCCTTTTCTTCACCAATCCTCAGTATCATGGCCATATCATGCCATTCCTGGGGAGAGCCTATGCCGTAAATGCAGGAGACGCTTGCGACCACGATCACGTCGCGCCGCTCAAAGAGCGACCGTGTGGCTGAGAGCCGCATCCTGTTTATTTCCTCGTTTATGGATGCGTCTTTTTCTATGTATGTATCCGTTTGCGGGATATACGCTTCAGGCTGGTAGTAGTCGTAGTAGCTCACGAAATACTCAACCGCATTTTCAGGAAAGAATGCCTTGAACTCGGAATATAACTGCGCAGCAAGCGTCTTGTTGTGCGATATGACGAGTGTTGGTCGCTGTATCCTCTGTATCACGTTCGCTACAGTGAAGGTCTTGCCTGAGCCAGTCACACCAAGCAGGGTCTGGCGCTTCATGCTCTGCTCTATTCCCTGAGTGAGCTTTTCTATTGCCTGAACCTGGTCGCCCTTAGGTTCAAATCCTGAAACGAGTTTAAATTCCAGCAACATCCCCCCTTATTCCCGCAGGTCGTGATTTACTCTTCAACTGCATGAGATGCCCCACAGCTCTGCTGTAGGGAGCTTCACTTCGCAAAAAGAAAATAGCTTTCGATTTGCCTTTTGATTTCGTCATCATCTTTTGCCTTGTATTTTCTCATTAAATCACTTTTTGATTTTTTCTTACGATATAACTTTCTGCGGGACTGGAATTAAATTAAAATCATTGACTTGTGACCATTGTGGGATCGCCAATATTAAAATTGATGGAAAATCATATCCTGATATAGACTTGTATTCATCAGGTCAACCACAATTCCTTTTGAAAGATATTTCAACAAATTTAACCAATTCAGAACATATCCTGACAATATCTGTTTCAAATGAAAAAAACCCTGCATCAACCAATAATTTTATTCTCGTTGATGCAATTGAAGTTACTGTGCTTCAATAAGCGAAATGGACGATGAAGAGTT